>JBQTJL010000228.1:0-2951 GCA_052387135.1 Methanobacteriota archaeon
GCGACCCGGAGGGGAGTTGCCGCCACGACTCGTGCTGGGCGAACTACGACGGCACCACGACCTGTTGCGACTGCTACAGTGGAGGCGACACGGGGACCGCGTGCACGACGTACACGCGGCACTGTGATTCGCGGCGCCGGTGCATCTACACCGAGGAGACGCGTTACTATTCCGACAACGGGTGCATGAAGCAGACGAACGACCCCTGACGCGCGCGTTCAGGGCCCGTCCGGGCCCCGCACGATGCGGGCGACGATCGCGTCGCCGACCTGCGTCGTCGAGGAACGCCCCCCGAGGTCGTACGTGACGACGCCGTCCCGGACCACGGCCGCGACGGCGGCTTCGAGGTCCTGGGACGCGCCCGTCATCTTCGCGTCGTGGCGCTTCTCTCCGAGCCAGGCCAGCATCATCTGGGCCGCGAGCACGCAGGCGACCGGGTTCACGACGTCCTTGCCCGCGTGCTTCGGGCTCGAGCCGTGGATCGGCTCGAACATCGCGTGGCGGTCCCCGATGTTGCCGGCCGGCGCCATCCCCATCCCGCCCTGGAGCACGGCCGCAAGGTCGGTCGCGATGTCGCCGAACATGTTCGTCATCACCGCGACGTCGTAGGCCTCGGGGCTCCGGACCATCCATTGCATGAACGCGTCGATGTAGGCGTAGTCGCGCTCGATCGCCGGGTACGCCTTGCCGACGTCGTCGAACACCTCGCGGAAGAGCCGTGATCCGGCGAGCACGTTCGACTTGTCGACGCACGTCACTCGTTTCTTGCCGTCGCCGACCGCGCCGCGGCGGCGGCGCGCTTCCTCGAAGGCGAAGCGACAGGCGCGCTCCGCGCCTTTCCGGGTGATGAGGTTCACGTCGACCGCGCTCTCGGTCGATCCGCCGCGCGAGAGGTTCCCCCGGATCGGCGTGTAGAGGCCTTCCGTGTTCTCGCGGACCAAGACGAAGTCGACCTTCTCCGGCCGCCAGACCGAGGCGAACGCGTCGTGGATCTTGTGCCGGATCCCGGGGTAGAGCTTGCAGGGGCGCAGGTTCGCATAGAGGTCGAGCCCGAACCGGAGCCCGAACACGATGCCCGCGCCCGCGATGTCCCCGGACGGAAGCGAGACGCCGGGCCAGCCCACGGCCCCGAGGAGCATCGCGTCGGCTTCCTGGCAGCGCTCGAAGCTCCCCTCGGCCCACTCCTTGCCGGTCTTCTCGTAGAGCTGGGCGCCGCAGGGGACCTCGGTGAAGTCGAGGTCGAGGCCGCGCCGGTCCGCCACGGCTTCGAGGGCGCGCCGAGCGACGCGGACCACCTCGGGCCCGGTCCCGTCGCCGGGAAGGAGGACGATGTCGTAGGCCGCCATCGGGGCGCTATCCGCGTCCGAGACTTAAGCCCTACTTCTCGGGCGTCTTCTTCTTCGGGACGATCTTGCCGTCGCGGAACTCGTACTCGGTCTCGCTCTTTCCCTCGATCTCGATCGACGGGAGCTTCTCGCCCTTCTTCTTCACGGCCCTTGATGCGCCCGCCGTCTTTTAACCTTCGCGATACCGGCGAGGGACGCCGCCGCGAGCGCCCCGACCATGGCCGGAAGGCCCGGCCCGGGCGTCGACTCGTGCGGCACGGGCCCGTCGGAGCCCACTTCGAGGTGCGTCATGGCCTCGACCGGGGGGCCTAGGCCGTCGATGCCGCGGAGCGTGATCACGTACCGCCCTTCCCGCGCGTACGAATGGCTCGCCGTCCGGCCCTCCCCGGGCGGCGTCCCGTCGCCCCAGTCCCACGCATACCGGACGACGACGTCCGCGTCCGGGTCGTCCGGGCCCGTCGCGACGTCGACCCGCACGGAGAGGCCGTCGACGATCACGTCGAACCGAGACGCGGGACCCGCGCCCTCGGGGATCGTCACGTCGCGCGTCGCGTTCGCGGGGAGCCCGTCCGAATCGACGACGACGAGGCGGATCCGGTACGCGCCCGGCGCGGCGTACGCGTGGGTCGCGGTCGCGTTCCCGACCGTGTCCGTGCCGTCGCCCCAAGACCACGCGAAGGAAGCAACGGACCCGTCAGGGTCCCCCGACCGGCTCGCGTCCACCTCGACCGCGCGACCGCGGCGGGTGACCTCGAAGGCGGCCGTGGGAGGGGCCGGCCCGCCGACCTCGACGTCGCGCTCCGCGACCGCGGCGCGGCCCGCGCCGTCGCGGACCGTGAGCACGATCCGGTACGTCCCCGAAGCGGCGTAGCGGTGGCGCGCGAAACTCCCTTCGGCGGACGAGGTCCCGTCGCCCCAGTCCCACGCGTACGTGGGGGGGCCTTCTTCGTGCGTCGAAGCGGTCGCGTCGGCGAGGACGAGGCGGCCGACGACGACGGGCGCGAACTGCGCCGTGGGCGGCGCGGGCGGAGGGATCTCGACCGTGTGTCGCGCCACGGCGCGAGCGCCGTTTGCGTCCGTGACCTCGAGCACCACCGCGTAGGTGCCGGGCGCCGCGTATCCGTGCCGTACGAGTACGCCGGCCACGCCTTCAGTGCCGTCACCGAAGGTCCACCGGAACGTCAGCGGGTCGCCGTCGGGGTCCGACGAGGCGGCCGCGTCGAAGCGCACATCGCGGGCCGTCCGGGTCGCGGAGAAGGCGGCGACCGGCGGTCGGTTCGATTCGGCAAGGTCGACCGGGAACGCCCGCTCCGCCGTCGCCCCCCGGTCGTCCGTGACGACGAGCCGCACGACGTATCGGCCGGGCGTGGCGTACGCGTGGGTCGCGACGGCGCCGTCCGAGGCGTTGCCGTCTCCCCACGTCCAATGGAACGCCACGATCCGTCCGTCGAGGTCCCGCGAGGTCGTCGCGTCGGCGGAGAGGGCGAGCCCGCGCTGGACGAGGCGCGCTTCCGCAAGGGGAGGCTCGTTCGCAAGTGGATAGGACAGGATCGAATCAAGATAGGCCGTGCCGTTCCACCCGCCGAAGAGCAGTCCTTCTCCAGC
>JBQTJL010000229.1:0-1723 GCA_052387135.1 Methanobacteriota archaeon
GGCGCCGCGGGGGGGGGGCCCGCGCCGCCGCCGCCCGCGCCGGTGGCGTCAGGAATAAGTAGAAAGTAAGTAGAAAATACTTACGCGGCCGGAGGGGCCTCTTCCATGGGCGCCCGGACGTCGACCCTTTCTGGGAAGTGGGAGAGGATCAAGATGTCCTTGAAGCTGTAGACCCAGCGGTACGGGACCGAGACGTCGCGTCCGTTCTCGACGATGCCGGGGTTCGTGCGGCCAAGGAGCAGCGCGTCGACCTTGCGGTCCTTCACGTCGAGGATCAGGTTCTTGACGTTCCCCACGAACTTGCCTTCCTTCGTGTAGACCGGGAGATTGACGAGGCTCGTGATTTCCTGCACGTGCATCCCGAGCGTACTATTCGAGCCGCCGTATAAAGGATTGTTGATTTCGATTGGAGGCGGCGTCTACAAGCCGCTGCTTGCGTCTTCCGATCCGCCATCAGGTTATAATCCCCCTTCCACTATCATAGGTAAGTTCCTGCTATGTGCAGGAGGGGGAGGCTACGTGAGCGACGCCGTTCCGTCCGCCATACCGGCCCCGGAGGGATGGATCCCGCGCCTGGCGACGGGACCGCGGCACCGCGAGACGGCGTGGATTGCCGGCGCGGTCCTCGCATGGGACGCGAGCCTGCTCTTTGCCCACTACATCCGTGTCGGCGTCTTTCCGTACGACCTCGTGGGGTTCGCCCTGCTTCTTGCTGCGATCCTGCCCGTCCAACTCCCGGTCTTCCTTTCGTCGAACGTCTTCCACGAGCCGCTCGCGGTCCAGAAGCCACGGACCCTCGTCCGCTTCGCCTTACATTTCGCCGTCGCCTCGGTTGCCCTCGTGGTCCTCGCGCACGTGTTCCGGGCCTCGCTATTCATCCCCCGGTCGCTTCCGCCGATCGCGGCCGCGATCTTCCTCTATTGCTTCGCGTTCTTCCTCCTCGTCGAGCGCATCGAGGCGCCGGAAGCTCGGGCCCGCGCGGCGGGACCGCCGCGGGGCCCAGATCTCGCCGCCATCGGGGCGAACGGCGACCGGCCCCACCCCGCGGGGGAGGTCTCGGGCCTCGCGCCTCTCGCCCGCGAGGCGGACCTTTCGCTGGGCCTCGACGGCCGCACCTATGAGGCGACCGTCTCGCTCCTTGCCCTGAACGAGGCCGAGACCCTGCTTGCGGTCCTCGAGAGCGGCGCGTTCGCGGCCGACCTCGAACGCTCGCTCGGCCTCACCGGATCCGGTCCGGACGAGGACGGGGAATCCGTCGGAGGGCCGCTTTCCGGGCGTCTGCGGTTCGAGTTCGACCCGTCGACGTCGTCGACCGGCGCGGTCATCTCGATCATCGTCGCCTGGGGCGACGCCTCCGGCGCCGCCCGGATCGCAGGCGCCGCCATCGAGCGCCTCGCCTCGTGGCGGTCGCTCTTCGTGCAGCTCACCTGGGCCAAGAACTGGCAGCGCTACTTTGAATCCGCGAACGGCGACACCCGGCAGGCCGAAGAACGGCTCGCGCGGCTCCTCGAAGGGATGGTCTATTACCGCGACCTCGGCCCGCCCCTCGTGAAGCCGGCCGGCGCGATCCCCTCTGCGCCCTCGCGGCGCCCGCCCCTCAGGATACCTCGAACGTAAGCTCGACCTCGACCGGGATCCCGAGGGGCAGCGCGTTCGTCCCGACGGCGCTCCGCGCCGGAAGGTTCTCCGCGCCCCAGAGGTCCCGAAGCAGGTCGGTCGCCCC
>JBQTJL010000230.1:0-4768 GCA_052387135.1 Methanobacteriota archaeon
GCCCGCCCCCGGGCCCGGCGGCGCGCGCGCTCGACCGGGCGCGGGAGGCGCAGTTCCGGCCCTTCACCGAGCACGGCACGGACCCGCCGGCGTCGCCCGCGGCCGTCGCGGGGGTCGCGGAGAGCACGAGGTCGGTCGCGAGCACGGAAAGGAGGACCGAGGCGGCGTTGTTGTCCCGGCGGCTCTCGATGCTCTCGGTCTCGACGACGACGCGGACGCGCGCGCTTCCCGCCTCGACGAACTGTTGGCCCGTGAGGAGGAGACGTTCGCCGGGCCGTAGGAGCGAGAACGTGGCCTCCTTGAGGATCACGTCGCCGACGAGGAGTTTCGCCGTCACGTTCACGGCGGGCGCCACGCCGAGGTTCCTGAGCACGGCTTCGACCCGGACGAGGTCGCCCGCGGCGACGCGGTCGAGCGGCAGGCCGGCAAGGCCCACGACGCGGATCTCTCGGGGCTCGACGGAGACGTCGGGGCGGCGCTGCGCCACGACGAGGACGACGGTCGAGGCGCGGTTGCTCGCGCGGTCGAAATCGAGGAGGCGGCGGGCCGCGTCGACCTCGGCCGTGACCTCCCAAGGCCCGCGGAGCGACTCCGGCTTCCAGTCCGCGGTGACGACGGCGACCGCGTCGGAGGCGCCGCCGTCGAGGGCGGACGCCAGGGCGCCGAGGCTCCGGACGCCGAACTCCTGCGTGCGGTTCGTCTCGACGTGGCGCGCGACGAACCGGACGTCCGTGGGGAGCGAGGCCGCCGTGCCGCGGTTCGTGACGACCGCGACGACGGTGGTGTTCACCTGCTCCTCGACGCCGTCCATGGCGCCCTCGACGGACACCTCGGTCGCGAGGTTCGGGTGCTCGCCGACCGAGACGTTCACGTCGATCCGGCCCGTGGCCGTCCGGGTCGCGTCGATCGCGGACCGTGCGACGATCGTCCCGTAGAACAGGTCGGAGAGAAGCCCGACGTCCACGGGCGTCGCCGCTTCGACGCGGAGGACCTTCGCGCCGCCGGGCGCGAGGCGGACGGATGGGTCGAGGACCCGGAAGAGGTCGATCTTACGGGGGAGGCGCGACCGATCCTCGTCGAGCTCGAGGCGGACGTCGTCTTCGGCGGTGCCGGCGTTCTCGAGGCGAAGGTGGAACTCCTTCGTCGTGCCGTCGGCGATCGGGAGCCGCTGCGTCCCGGGCAGGATCCGGAGACGGTAGGGGGAGACCGAGATCTCGTCCAAGAGGAATCCTTGTCCCCGTTGGCCCGTCGTGGAGGGGGTCTCGATCGTGCCCACCCGGAAGATGAACCGCACGACCTCACCCATGAGGGCGGCGGCCCCGAGGTCGAACTCGGCGAGGCGCCACTCCGTCGAGAAGCCGGCGAACGCCGGGCGGCTCCCGAGCGGATTGATGTTCGAGACGCCGTCTTGGCCGCCGTCGACGGAGGTCGTGTTCCCGGGGTAGCCCCCGATCGGGGTGAGCGGGATCGGGGCGCTCACGGCCGCGCCCGACTCGGGGTCGAGGGTCTGGGCCTCGACGACGAACCCGTCGTCGGGCCCGAAGCGCGCCTTGTAGAGGAACGTGAGGAAGGCCCGGTCGCCCGGGACCACGCGAAGGTCCGTCGCGTCCGACGTGAGCGTGGTGTTGAACCCGCCGGGGTAGCCCGCGCCGTCCTCGTAGTCCTCGAGTCGCGGGCCGAACCGGTACGAGAACGAACCCCGGGCGGAGTCCTCGTCCGTGCCTTCCCACGGGGAACCGGCCGGTTCGGCCCGGAAGCGGCGGCGGTCTTCCTCGGTCTCGAAGTCGTCCGTCCGGGCGACGCCCGAGACGCGGGCGAGGAGCACCTCGGAGGCTCGCTCGTCGCCGACCTCGGCGACGACGCGGTAGGCCGCCGGGTCCTGCCCGACGTCGAAGCGCTGCGTGACCGTGCGGGTCTCGCCGGGCCCCAGCGTGGCCGCGGGCACCGGGACCGTAAGGACGGGCGTGAACGCGCCGCCCGCGAAGCGTTCGAGGGTGAGCCGCGGCGAAACCGTCTCGTGCACGGTGCCGTTGTTCTCGATGACGAGCGTCGCGTTCGTCGAGTTCTCGGCGACGAGCCGCACGGGGTCGAGACCGAGCCGGACGAGGAGGTCCGCTGCTACGACCGCGCCGACGCGGAAGCGAGAGCGGGACAGGCCCGGGACCTCCGTCGCAAGGGGCGTGGTGGACGTGCCGGAACCTTCTTCGATCGAGAGCGTGAAGTTCGCCGTGCCGACGGTGCCCGGGTCGAAGCGGGCGCGGAACGCGACGCTCGCGCCGTCCGCCGAGCCGCCGGCGGCGGTGAGGCCGCGGCCGAGCGCATAGCCGATCCGCACGCGCCCGTCTTCGACGGTGTAGTTCCGCTGCGAGGCCTCGGCCCCGGGCGCAAGTTCGAGCCGCGGGAGCGGAAGGGACCCGTCCGCCGCGAGGACGACGGTGAGGTCGCCCGTCGCGTTCCCGAGGTTCCGCACGGTCACGGGGATCGGCAGGACGCGGTCGGGGGCGAGCCGGGTCGGCATCGCGCCGTCCACCGTAAGGAGCACCGCGCGCTCGTAGGTCTCGGCGAGGACGCGCACGTCGTCGATCCGCCACCCGCCTTCGGGGCGGGACCCGTCGGTCGCGGCGCGGAACCGGAGGTCCAAGGGGCCCGCCGTCATCGCGTCCGCCACCACCTCGATGTCGGAAAGCTCCAGGGAGAGCGACCCGGACTGCGCGGACGGGTTCGTCCAGACGCGGAAGGCGACGCGGACGATCCGGCCGACGAAGGGCGTGAGGTCGACCGCGCTTAGGACCGGGCCCGGGGTGGTGCCGGCCCAGAAGTAGTTCACGTTGTGGGCGCGCTCGACGGGCACGTCGTTTACGCGGCAGAGCTCGAGACCGGGACGGCTGTCGAACGGGAGCCCTAGCTTCCACGCGGCGCTATCGTAGCCGTGGAAGTCGCCCTTGAAGACGAAGCCCTGCTCGCTGCAGGCGGCGGTTCCTTGGGAGGCGGAGACGTTCGGGGGCGCGCCGCGCGCGTCGAAGACCTGCGTCCAAGGCCCCCATGCCTCGCGCTCCCGGCAGGTACCGGAGCCCACGGCGCGGTCGCATACCTGGACCTCGGCGACGATCGCGGCGCTCGCCGAGGGGCTCGACTCGGAGTTCCCGTGGTCCATCGAGTGATTGCGGAGGAAACGGAAGGTCACGTTCCCGGAGTCGACCTGCGAAAGGTCGATCACGGGGGCGACGAGGCGCGTGTCGGAGGACGGCTCGACCGCGGAAAGGGACCAGGCCACGGTGGGGCGGCTGGCGGCGTCGATCGCGGCGGTCGCGTTCCACGCCGTGTTCCCGGCGGAGCCCGCGAGCGTGCGGCTGAACCCGCCGAACGGCCGCGGGCAGCCCGATACGAACGTGCCGTCGCCGCGCAGCGTCGCGGGGTCGCAGAGGTCGACCGGCATCGTCGTGCGGTCCCGACGGAGGAAGCCGGCGGGTCGGAAGGTCTCGAGCGTAAGGTTGTCGACAGCCCAGCCGCGGTTCGACTGCCCCTCTCCCAAGTCCATCTCGAACGTGAACGAGACGGGGGTCGCGTCGGAGAGGAGGACGCGGGCGCCGGAGGCGATCCGGTACGCCAAGGGGACCTCGACGCAGCGCCATCCGACGGCGCGCGCGTGAAGGCCGTCCTGGGTCGCCGCGGACGTCTGGGGTTCCGCGCCGCAGGTGGCGCGCTCTTCGTCCGAGAGGATCCGGCGTCCCCAGGATACGTCGAGGTCGACGGCCGAGCCCCCGACACACCCGTTACGGTCCGGGTCGTAGCAGATCCGGTACTCGCCGGCGCTGCCGTTTACGTCCGTGGCGCCGGGCGACAGCGCGCCGTCGCGCCATTCCCAGTAGCGAAGGACCGGTTCGAGGCCGGACCCCGCCGGGGGCAGCGTGAGGTTCACGAAGAGGCTCCGGGTCCCGGCGGTGCCCGAGGGCGACCAGCCGCTCCAAAGGAACTCCTTCGCGGGTCCCCGCGGCGAGATCGGGTTCTCGCGGGTCAGGTTCTCCACGGTCCAGCACGAAGCGAACCGGGAGCCGTTGTCCGCGGCGCCGGCGCGAGCCCCGCTGCAGGTGTCGATCGAGACCTGGGGCGAGGCGCGCCAGCGCTCGGTGACGGTCGCCCACGATCCGGAGGCGCCGACGAAGAGCCCCACGTCGGACTGCGCGGGCGTGCCACTTGCGTGGGCGAGCGCGAAGGCGCGGACCGGGACGGATCGACGGAACCCCGGGACGGTCCCGAGGTCGAACACGGCGGGGACCCATCCGTCGGACGCGGCGCCGACGCGTGTCACGGAGCTCTCGCCGGTGAACGCTAGGGCCGGCGCGGCCGGGTCGCCGCCCGGCACGAGCGGGTTTGCGGCGACGACGGGGCCCGAGTATCCGAGGGCGAAGTCGGTCGTCGCGACCCGGGTGAGGCGCGTCCAGTTGGCTCCCGAGTCGGACGAGGCCTCGACCACGGCGCCGTCGTAGCCTTCCTCAAAGAGGTAGCGGTGGCGGAACGCAAGGAACGCGGAGGACGCGCGGGAAAGGTCGATCGGGCGCGCGGTGGACATGTTCACGTCGATGCGGTCGCCGAGGACGCCGTCGGCTCCCAAGACCTTCGCGGACGTGGACGCGACGCCGCGACCGGCCGCCGTACGGAACGTCCCTTCGGCCGCGACCCAGGCTTCGACGCCGGCCGGCACGCCGACGACGGCGCCGTCGAAGTTGTCGGCAAGGACCGCGCGGAGGGCCTCGAGCCGGGCCGCGGC
>JBQTJL010000231.1:0-3512 GCA_052387135.1 Methanobacteriota archaeon
CTGCAGACGTTCAACGCCACCCGCGACCGGAGCGACGACCTTGCCGCCGGCGTCGAGTACCGGCTCGTCGCGGACCGCGTCGCGGCCCGCGTGCTGCAGGCCGCCGAGGTCGCGACAAAATACGAGAACGCGACGTTCGCGGTCGACCTGCAGCTTCCGCCCGGGCCCCGCGGCGGGACGTTCCGGGTGACGCTCGAGCCGGGCAAGGTCCTGGTCGAGGGGATCCACAACGGCGTGAAAGTGAACGCCACGACGTTCCGCGTCGACGCGCTGGGGATCGCGGACGTCTCCGGCGTCGCCTTGAACGAGAACGGGAACCTGGTGAGGGTGAAATACTACAAGGACACTTCCAAGCACATCCGCCTGGAGGACATCTGATGCGCGCCGAGCTCGAGTTCCTCCGCTTCGCGCAGGCCCTCAAGTCGTGGGGCGTCGAGGTCGCCCCGAAGGACATCCTCCAGGACCCCACCTCGGCGTGGGGAAAGGCGCCGCTTTCCGAACGGAACGCGCTGCTCGTCTCGCTCGGGTTCCCGCCGGACTCCGCCGGCGCCGCAAAGCTTTCGGTCGGGAAGAAGGCGGGCGCGCCAAAGACGGTCGAGAACGTGCTCGTCGTGTTCGACACCGACGGGGCCGTGGGCGCGGCTTCGGCGGCGCCGGCGGTGGGGGCCGCTTCCGCGGCCCCGGCGGTGGCGGCGCCTACCGGCGCCGCGGCCGTCACCCCTGCGCAGCCACAGCCGTCGGCGCAGCCGACCACAGCCGCGCAGCCACAGCCCATCGAGAAGACCGTCGAGTTCCCCGTCTTCGCCGGCGCGCTGAAGAGCTGGGGCGTGAACGCGCCCGTAAAGGACGTCCTCCAGAACCTCGAGGGCCATTGGGGACAGGCGCCGCTTGCGCCGCGCGACGCGTGGCTCGTCTCGATCGGGTTCCCGGCGGGATGCGCCGCGAACGCGAAGCTCACGGTCGGGAAGAAGCCGGGGTCCGAGAAACGGATCGAGAACGTCCTCGTCCAGATCACCGCGACGCCGGTCGGGGCCGGCGCCCCGTCGCCCACGGCCGCGTTCGCCCCGCTCACGGGGGCGCAGCGCGACGTCGAGGTGTACCCGATCATCGAGCCGCACTGCTACATCCGGATCGTCTACGACGAAGGGAACCACGAGCACGAATACCGCGTCGAGGAGCCGCCGCTCACCGACTGGGAGCAGAAGGTCTTCCGCTTCATCGAGACGACCCTCGTCGACATCATCGAGATCGGGCTTGCGGATCTCACCGAAAAGCAGGCCTCCGAGGTCCTCGCGAAGCACACCGAAGAGGTGCTCCGCGACTATTCGATCCAGCTCGACGAGCCGCAGCGCTCCAAGCTCAACTACTATGTCCTCCGGAACTTCCTCGGGTTCGGAAAGATCGACGCGCTGATGCGCGACGCCCTCATCGAGGACATCTCCTGCGACGGCCCGCACCAGCCGATCTTCATCTACCACCGCAAGTACGAGTCCTTGAAGTCGAACGTCCGCTGGAAGGACCATCCCGAGCTCGACTCCTTCGTGATCCGGCTCGCGCAGCGGTCCGGGAAACACATCTCGATCGCCGAGCCGCTCCTTGATGCGACGCTCCCCGACGGGTCCCGCCTCAACGCCACCCTTGCGAAGGAAGTGACGAGCGGCGGGTCCACGTTCACGATCCGCAAGTTCCGGCAGGTCCCGTTCACGCCGCCGGACCTCATCCGGTTCAAGACGATGAGCCCCGAGATGCTCGCCTACCTCTGGATGGCGGTCCAGTACGGGGCCTCGGCGATCTACGCGGGCGGAACGGCGTCCGGGAAGACGACGAGCATCAACGCGATCATGCTCTTCATCCCGCCCCAGATGAAGATCGTGTCGATCGAGGACACGCGCGAGCTGAACCTCCCGCACCCGAACTGGATCGCGGGTACCACGCGCTCCGGCTTCGGGCCCCGCGACGACCGGGGCCGCCAGGCCGGCGAGATCGACATGTTCACGCTGCTGAAGGCCGCCCTGCGGCAGCGCCCCGAATACATCATCGTGGGCGAGGTCCGGGGCGCCGAGGCGTTCGCGCTGTTCCAGGCGATGGCGACCGGCCACACCGCGTACGGCACGATGCACGCGGACTCGGTCGAATCCGTGATCCACCGGCTCGAATCCGAGCCCATCAACGTGCCGCGGTCGCTCCTTGAGGCGCTGGACATCGTCTCGGTCCAGATCCAGACCCGCATCGCGGGAAAGCGGGTGCGCCGCACGAAGGAGATCGTGGAGATCGTGGGGCTCGACCCGCACACCCGCGAGATCCTCACGAACGAGGTCTTCACGTGGATCCCGGGCCGCGACGAGTTCGAGTATTCCGGCGTCTCGTACGTGCTCGAGCGGATCAAGCTCGAGAAGAACATGGGCGACGAGGAGATGCGGCAGGAGCTCGAGCGGCGGAAGGAGATCATCTTCTGGATGATGCTCTCCGGCGTGAACGACTACAAGGCCGTCGCGGAGATCGTGCAGGCCTACTACAAGGCGTCCGAGGCCACGATGGGCCGCATCCGGGACGACATGGCGCGGTTCCGGGCCGAAGGCCGAGTGCCGGAGGCCGCGACCACCACGCGCGCCGCCGAGCCGCCCGCAAAGCCCACGGGGATCTAGATGGCGCTCACCGAGTTCCAGCGGACCTGCTACAAGATGCTCGGGGGGTTCGTCTCGAAGCGGATGGACTTGGACGAGCTCCAAGAGCAGCTCCGGAAATCCCATGAAGGCGTCCGCGCCGAAGCGTATCTCGCCTACATCCTCGTCATAACGGCGATCGTGGGCGTGGGCGGGCTCGTGATGAGCCTCTTCCTCCTCTTCGTCCTCTTCCCGGTCACGGGGATCTCGGTCCCGCCGGTCCTCATCGCCATCCTTGCGTCGTTCCCGGTCCTCGTTTCCGCGATCACGTACGCGGTCTTCCTCTCGATCCCGCAGACGAAGATGAAGTCGCGCGCAAAAAAGATCGACGCGAAGCTTCCCTACGCCTTGAACTACGTCGCCGCGATGGCGTCGGCGGGCGTGAACGTCGACGTGATCTTCAAGAGCCTCGCCGAGCAGCCGATCTACGGCGAGGCGGCGCGGGAGGCCGCATGGATCTACCGCGACATCCACCTCTTCGGGAAAGACACCGTGACCGCGCTGAAGCGCGCGATCGAGCGGAGCCCGTCGCCGAAGTTCCAGGAATTCCTCCAAGGTGCCATCACGACCGTCACCTCGGGCGGGGACCTGCAGGCCTATTTCATCCAGAAGGCCCAGCGCTACATGTTCGACAACAAGCTCGAGCAGAAGGCGTTCGTCGACACGATGGGCCTCATGGCCGAGACGTACGTCACGGCCGCCGTCGCCGGGCCCCTCTTCCTCATCGTGATGATGGCGATCATGGGGATGCTCGGCGGGGGCGGCGCCTCCCAGCTCTACCTCGTCGTCTACCTCCTCCTTCCGGTCGCGAACGCGGGCTTCGTGTATGGCCTCATGGCCATGACGCCG
>JBQTJL010000232.1:0-6671 GCA_052387135.1 Methanobacteriota archaeon
CACGCGAGGCGCCGCCCCGCGCCGGAGTCCCCTCCGCGGTCGCCCTGTGGACCGCCCGCGTCCGGAACCGCGCGCGCGAAGCCGCGGCGTCGGCCCGGATCCGCGCGATGACGACCGTCCACGACTCGCTCCTTCGCCGCGTGGGCCCGGAACGGACCCGAAGGTTCGCTCGCTTACTCCGGGGTCCCTTCGGCGGACCGCGCGCGTGAGGTCGCCGAATGCTTTAAATAAGCACGGTCGTCTGCCAAGGTCGGAACCCTCATGCGCGTCCTCGTCACCGGGGGAACCGGTTTCATCGGCTCCCATCTTGCGGAAGCTCTTGCCGCCCGTGGCGACGACGTCCTCGTGGTCGATACGTACGAAACGTCCCGCCGCGACACCCTCTCCCCGCCGCCGAAGCGGGTCGAGGTCTTGGAGCTCGACATCTCGGACCGCGACTCCCTCGCGAAGGTCTTCGAACGGTTCGGACCCGACCGGGTGATCCACGCCGCGGCCTCATACAAGGCGCCGGACGCCTGGGAGCGCGACATCGTCGTGAACGCGCTCGGGACCGCGAACGTCGTGCAGGAGTGCCAGAAGCGCCGCGTCGCGCGCCTCGTCTATTTCCAGACCGCGCTCTGCTACGGCAACCGGCCCCTCGCGCAGCCGATCCCGCTCGACCACCCCTTGAACCCGGAATCGAGCTACGCGATCAGCAAGACGGCCGGCGAGCAGTACATCGCCCTCTCCGGGCTCTCGTTCGTCTCGTTCCGTCTCGCGAACGTCTACGGGCCGCGGAACCTTTCGGGCCCGATCCCGACCTTCTTCAAGCGCTTGAGCGAGAATGCGGCCTGCTTCGCGGTCGACACGCGCCGCGATTTCATCTTCGTCCCCGACATGGTCCCGCTCGTGCTCCGGGGCCTCGACGGGGAAGGCTCCGGCATGTACCACATCTCGTCCGGCGCGGACTTCTCGATCGAGGAAGTGTACCACGCCGTCGCCTCGGCGCTCGGCCGGGACGGGCCCGTCGAGAAGAAGCCGCGCGCGCCGGACGACGCGCCGACGATCCTCCTCGACCCGTCGCGGACCACCCGGGAGTTCGGCTGGCGCGCAAGGACCCCACTTCGGGACGGGATCGCGAAGACGGTCGAATGGTACAAGAAGCACGGCGTCGAGCAGACCTTCACGCACCTTCGCGAACCCGGACCGTCCGAACCCGCGCGGGCCCCGGGAGGGAAGCGGTGAGCCGCGGCGCGGCTTCGGACCACTCCGTGCTCGTCGTGGGCGGCGCGGGGTTCGTCGGATCGAACCTCGTCCGCCGCCTGCTCGCGGAGGGCTGCCGCCGCGTCGTCGTCGTCGACAACCTGCTTTCGGCCGAGCGGGACAACGTTCCGTCCGACCCCCGCATCGACTTCGTCGAGGGCTCGATCGCGGACGAATCGGTGCTCGCCCGCGTCGCGGACGAGTTCGACCTCGCGTTCCACCTCGCGACGTACCACGGGAACCAGTCCTCGATCGCGGACCCGCTCGCGGACCACGCGAACAACCTCGAAACGACGCTGCGGCTCTACGAACGCCTGAAGTCGTTCCGGGCCCTGAAGCGCGTCGTGTACGCCTCGACCGGCTGCGCGCTCGCGGCGCGCGGCGAGGGGCCGGCGGTCCCGGTCGTCGAGGACGGGCCGATCCCGCTCGACTTCGACAGCCCCTACCAGATCTCGAAGGTCGTGGGCGAGATGTACTCGGTGTACTACCACCAGCGCCACGGCCTTCCGGTCGTCCGGGCGCGGTTCCAGAACGTCTACGGCCCCGGCGAGGTCCTCGGCGCGGGGCGGTGGCGCGGGACCCCGCACACGGTCTGGCGGAACGTCGTGCCCGTCTTCATCTACCGTGCCGTGAAGGGAAAGGCCCTTCAGGTCCACGGGGCGGGCGACGCGACCCGCGACTTCATCTTCGTCGAGGACCTCGTCGACGGGCTCTGGCGCATGGCGACCGCGCCCGGGGTCGAAGGCGACGTCTTCAACCTCGCCTCGGGCCGCGAGACCGCCGTCCGCGACCTTGCCGCGCTCGTGAACAAATACGCCGCAAACGATGCGCCCGTCGAGCGCCTGCCGCCGCGCGACTGGGACCGCTCGATCCACAGAGTGGGCTCGACCGAAAAATCGCGCCGCAGGCTCGGGTTCTCGGCCCGGACGTCGCTCGAGGACGGGCTGCTCCGGACGGTCGAGTGGACGCGGGCGAACCTTCCGCGGATCGAGCGGTGCATCGCCCGGCACGCGAAGGCGCACGGGATCGAGGTGTGACCGGATGTGCGGGATCACCGGGATCGTCCTCAAGGACCGGTCCGCGGCCGTGGACGTCGCGGCACTCGACCGCATGACGGACATCCTCGCGCACCGCGGGCCCGACGGACGCGGCACCGAGCGCTGGGGCAACGTCGCTTTCGGCCACCGCCGGCTCGCGATCATCGACCTCGACACCGGCGACCAGCCGATGGCGACCCCGGACGGGTCGCTCTGGGTCACCTTCAACGGCGAGATCTCCAATTTCCTGGAGCTCCGGAGCGAGCTCATCCAGGACGGCTACCGCTTCCGCACGACCTCGGACACCGAGGTGCTCCTGCACCTCTACCACCGGGACGGCGTAAAGATGCTCGAACGCCTGAACGGGATGTTCGCGTTCGCGATCTACGACCGCGCGAACGACCGGCTGCTCCTTGCGCGCGACCGGTTCGGAGAGAAGCCGCTCTACCTCTACGAGGACGACGGGCGCCTTCTCTTTGCCTCGGAGATCAAGGGGCTCCTTGCGGCCCCCGGCGTCCGCGCGGAGCCCGACTGGCAGGGGGTCCACGAGTACCTCACGTTCCAGTTCTGCCTCGGCGACCGGACGATGTTCCGGGGGATCCGGAAGCTCCGGCCCGCGCACTACCTCGTGCTGGACGGCGCCGGCCGCGCGGTCGAGTCGGGGCCGTACTGGACGCTCCACTTCGAGGAGGACCACACGCGGAACGAGGAATACTGGACGAACGAGCTCCGGTTCCTCCTCGAGGACTCGGTCCGGATCCGGCTCCGGAGCGACGTCCCGGTCGGCGCGTACCTTTCGGGCGGCATCGATTCGAGCACGGTCGCGACCCTCGGCTCGAAGCTCCTCGGGAAGGGCCTGCCGTCCTTCACCGGATATTTCGCCGAAGGCGAAAAGTACAACGAGCTCGGCTTCGCGAAGATGGTCGCGACCGCGAACCGCTCGCCCCACCACGTGATCTGTCCCACCTCCGACGATTTTGCGCACGTCTTCCGGAGGCTCATCTACCATATGGACGAGCCCGCCGCCGGGCCCGGCTCGTTCCCCCAGATGCTCGTTTCGGGCCTTGCGCGAAAGCACGTGAAGGTGGTGCTCGGCGGCCAAGGCGGCGACGAGATCTTCGCGGGCTACGCGCGGTACCTCGCCGTCTACCTCGAGCAGAGCATCCACGGCTCGATCTTCGGCACCCAGGACCCGGCGAAGCACATCGTGACGATGGACCGGGTGCTCCCGAACCTCGCGATGCTCCGGGACTACGTGCCGCTCCTTCGCGAGTTCTGGGCGGCGGGGCTCTTTGCGCCGATCCCGGAGCGGTACTATCGCCTCGTGAACCGGGCCCACCACTTGGACAAGTACCTCGCGCCCCGGTTCCTTGCGACGCGCGACGAGGGCCTGCTCTTCTCCGCGTTCACCGAGGAGTTCGACCGGATCCTCCGGGAGGTCCCTTCGGGCCGGTCGTCGCTCATCAACCGGATGACCTCGTTCGACCTTCGGACGTCGCTTGCGTCGCTCCTCCAGGTCGAGGACCGGATGAGCATGGCGGTGTCGCTCGAGTCGCGCCTCCCGTTCCTCGACCACCGGATCGTCGAGCTTGCGTTCCGGATGCCGCCGGAGCTGAAGTTCAAGGGCGGCCGGAGCAAGGCGATCGTCCTCGACGCCGCAAAGCCGTTCCTCCCGAAGGAGATCGTCGAACGCCGCGACAAGAAGGGGTTCCCCGTACCCGTCGTCGAGTGGCTGCGCGGCCCCTTGAAGGCGTTCGCGGAGTCGATCCTCCTTGGAGACGCGGCCCGCCACCGCGGCATCTACGACGTCGACGGAATCCGCAATCTCTTTGCGAGGGAAGACCTGTTCAGCCGAGAGCTCTGGGGGCTCCTCTGCCTCGAGGTCTGGTTCCAGACGTTCATCGACCAGCCGATCGCGGTCGCCGAGACGGCGGCGCAAGCGGCCGAGCGGCAGGGCGTCCCCGGCAAGGCCTAGGCCGGACATGATCGCCCGCAAGTCCTTCCTCATCCTCGTCGGCGGAGTCGCGGGCGCCCTGTTCGGCCTCGTCGCCTTCAACTTCATCGCGCGGTTCCTCGGTCCGGTCCCGATCGGGTCCTACTCGTTCGCGCTCGCGATCCTCACCTCGATCTCGATCCTCGGCGACCTCGGCATCCATCAGGCGCACATGAAGCGCGTCTCCGAGGGGCGGGACCTTTCGCGGTGCGTCGGCGCGTTCGTTCTGGGAAAGATCGGGCTCATCGTCCTCATGACCTCGGCCGCGCTCCTTGCGGTCTTCTTCTGGGAGCAGATCCTCGGTCGCCCCCTCGTCACGACGAACCTCGGCGTGATCATGATCCTCCTTGCCGCGTTCGTCGTCCGCGAGGTGGGACAGATCGCGATGATCTCGTTCGACGCGAACCGCGAGACCGCGAGGACCCAGATCGCGGTGCTCATGGAGCACTTCGTCCGGATCCCGGTCGTCGTCGCGTTCTGCTACCTCGTCTACGCCGGCTCCGGGGCGGGACCCCTCGTCGCGGCGCCCGCGACGTGGACGGACTGGGCCGTCGACCATCAGGCGGAGGGCATCGCGATCGCCCACCTTCTCGGGATGCTCGGCGTGGTGGCGGTCGCGCTCTCGCTCTTTCGCGACTATCCGATCGCGCTCCCCGACCGCGAGACGCTCGCGAGCTATTTCCGGTTCGCGCTTCCGTATCTTCTGTACACGCTCGCGGTCGTCGTCGCGGCGCAGGTCGACCGCTTGATCGTGGGCTACTACTACGACCAGGCGGAGGTCGGCTACTACTTCTCGGTCCAACGGATCACGTCGATCCTCCTCCTCTTCCCGAACGCCGTCTGGACGCTGCTCTTTCCGACGATCTCCGCGCTCCACGCCGTGGGCGACCGACCCGAGATCCGCCGCCTGCTCGAGACGGCCGAGCGGTACAGCTCGATGACGGTGGTCCCCTTCGTCGTCTTCCTCGTGGCCTTCCCGAGCCTTTCGATCGCCGTCGTGCTCTCGGCGGACTTCCTGCCGGCCGCGCCCGCGCTCCGGCTCCTGGGGCTCCAGGCGTTCGCGCTGGCACTCATCTTCCCGCTCGCGGCGCTCGTTGCCGGGCTCGATCGGCCCGCGCTCTTTGCGAAGCTGAACCTCTTCGGGCTCGTCGCGAACGTGCTCTTGAACCTCCTCCTCGTCCCCGACCGCGGGGTCGCCATCGCCGGGGTCTCGGTCCACGGCGCGACGGGGGCGGCCCTCGCGACGCTCGTCGCCTCGGTCCTCCAGTTCATCGCCTACGAGGTCGCGGCGCGGTCGCTCATCGGGAAGGCGCCGGGGATCCGGGGCCTGCGGCACTGGATCGCGGCGGGCGCCTCCGCGGCGCTCCTCTATCTCGCCGCGGACCTGCTTTCGCTGGAGCTCCTCCGCTGGTACCACCTCGTCGCCTTCGGAACCGTGCACCTCGTGTTCTACGCGTCCCTCCTCGTCCTCCTTCGCGAGCTTGCCGCCGAGGAGCTGCGGCTCCTCCGCGCGGTCGCGCACCCGGTCGAGCTCCTCCGCTACGTGCGGGGGGAGCTGCGGAATCGGGGGGGGTAGCGCCTCGGAGGAACCTATAAGGCCGGCGACGGGTTCCGTTGCGCGTGGACGCGGCGAAACGGCGGAAAGCCCTCCGGATGATCCCGTACGGCCTCTACTGCGTCACGACGCATGACGGCGCCGGAAAGTCGTGGGGCTATCTCGGGACGTGGCTCTCGCAGGCCTCGTTCGACCCCCCGCTCGTGATGATCGCGGTCCGCCGCGACAGCCACACGCTTCCGATGATGCGCGCCTCCACGGTCTTCGCCGTGAATTTCCTGGCAAAGGGTCAGGAGCCCGTCGTCCAGGCGCTCCTCAAAGGGTGGGACCACGCGGTCGCCGCATGGGGCGCCGACGCTGTCACGACCGGGAAGACCGGCGCGCCGCTCCTTCGCGCGGCCCAAGGCCACATCGAGTGCCGGCTGATCCACGAGTCCCTCGGGGGCGACCACGCGGTCCTCGTCGCCGAGGTCATCGAGGCCGAGCACCACGGCAAGGCGGACCATTCCCTGCTGCACCGGGACATGGGACTCAACTACGGCGGGTAGAACGCCGTCAGATCTTTTCGAACATCACGCCCGGCTTGTAGCTCGGGCTGAACCGCACCTTCGCGCCCATCGGGAGGTCGTCGGGCTTTGCGACGTACGGGACCCAGCCCGGGACGACGGTGCCGTCCGTGAGCTTCACGAGGACGAACGCGAACGGGACGTCGTTGATGAAATCCTCGCTCGCGACGACCTGGATCGTGTACGAGACGATCGACCCTTCGGTCGGCAGCTCGATCTTCTCGACCTTGCGCCCCCGGCAGGCGCTGCAGACCGCCATCGGCGTGACCTGCTTCCGG
>JBQTJL010000233.1:0-1654 GCA_052387135.1 Methanobacteriota archaeon
TTGCTGATGCGGTCTCTACGTTTTCATCCGCGAGGCCCCGAAGGGGCCGAGCGTTCATCAGGCGGCTCAGCCGCCGTTCATCAGGCGCCGCAGGCGCCGTTCATCCGGGAAACGGCTTTAAAGCGTCCCGCCCTACGGGCGCGCATGAAGGTCGGCTTCGTCGGCGCCGGGAAGATCGGCGCAAACTCGGTCTACAGCACGCTCCACCGCTGCGGGTCCGCGATCGACGAGATCGCGATCGTGGACATCGTCGAGAACCTTGCCGTAGGAGAAGCGATCGACCTCAACACGGCCGCGGCCGGACTCGGCTTGAAGACGAAGGTCGTCGGCGGCAGCGACTACAAGCTCCTTTCCGGGGCCGACCTCGTCGTCGTCTCCGCCGGTCTCCCCCGGAAGCCCGGGATGACGCGCGAGGACCTCCTCAAGACGAACGCGGACATCACGAAGAAGATCGGCGCGTCGATCAAGGAGCACGCGCCAGGCGCGATGGTGCTCGAGGTCGCAAACCCGGTCGACGCGCTCACGTACGTCCTATGGAAGGTCATGGGCAAGCCCCGCGGAGAGGTCTTCGGGATGGGGGCGCTCCACGACTCGATGCGGCTCTGGGACATCCTCCGCGACTCGGGCGCTTCGTTCTACGACGCGTGGATCCTGGGGCCCCACGGGGAGGACATGTTCCCGGCGCGCTCGATCGCGGCCGTCCGCGGCGCAAACCCCGACTGGGCCGCGATCCAAGAGCAGGTGCGGAAGCGCGCCGCGTTCGTGATCGAGAAGAAGGGGGCGACCTACTACGCTCCCGGCATCGCGGTCTCGCAGATGGTCGACGCGGTCGTGAACAACCGGCGCGCGCTCCTCCCCGCGATCGCGGTCCTTCAGGGCGAGTACGGGCTCCGGGACCTTGCGATCGGGGTCCCTGCGATCCTCGGTCGGGGCGGGCTCGAGCGTGTCGTTGAGCTTCCGCTCGGGAAGGAGGACCTCACGCTCCTCCACAAGGGCGCGGAGACGCTGAAGAAGCAGATCGCGTCCCTATCCCTGTAAGCTCGCCAAGGCAAAGGGTGAGGCAAAGGCAACGGCAAGTGTAGGGCGAGGGCCATGGCCAGGCGGCGCGGATCGTCCCTCTCCTCGGCCTTGGCCCCTCGCCTTCCCTGGCCCCGGCCTTGGCCCTTTCCTCGCCTTTGCCGTTGCCGTCGCCTTCGCCTTGGCGAAACGTCACACACCAGAAGGACAAGCCCTCGCGGCCGGTTGGGGACGCATGCATCTCCCCGAGCTTCCGACGCTCCCGCGACTCCCTTCGGCCCTCGTCGGCCTTGCCGGCGAGACCCCGTGGCGTTTCGAAGAGGGCCTCCGCGACGAGATGGACCGCGTGGCGAAGCTCTACCGGATCGCCGCGCGGGTCGCGTCCGAGGACGGCGGGCCCGAAGGACCGTCGTGAGTTTCCCGCGGTCAAAGCAAGCGTACCAGCAGGGAAGCCAAAACCGTCGCCGCGACCCCAAGGATGGCGATAATGGCGGTCAGAATGCTCCAAAACCTCATCGACTGCGAGTGTCGCCGATTCTCAAGTTCGGTCACCAAGTCGAGCGCCCGGTCAATCCTGATTTCCAGTGCGTCAAGAACTTCTCTGGCCTCTTCCTCGGCGCCCAGCTTTGCCGCCTTG
>JBQTJL010000234.1:0-15523 GCA_052387135.1 Methanobacteriota archaeon
GGTCCCCGCCGTCGCTCCGGGGGCCACGGTGATCGTCGGCGCGACGCCGTCCGCCGCGACGACCGACGTGCCGCCGGCAAGGAGCACGTTCGCAAGGTCGCGCGTGCCCGCGGGCGAACCGGCCGTCGAGACGGTGGGCGTCGCGTTCGGCCCGTAAGGGGAGGTCACGATCTCGGCCGCGGAGCCGTTGCCGAGGAGCGAGATCGTCGAGATGCTTCCGTTCGAAACGGAAAAGTCGGTCGGCGAGACCTCGAAGAGGCGCTCCGAGAAGTTGAGCTGGATGCGGGTCGCCGCGAGCGTGCGCGCCGAGACGAGGACGGGAGCGGTGGTGTCCGTCTCGAGGACCCTCGAGTTGAAGAAGAGGCGCGCGATGTCGCCTTCCTTCATCCCGATCGTGACCTCGCGCCCGCGGATCGACGCGTTCGTGTACTGCAGCTGGTCGCCCGTTTCAAAACGGTCCGTCGCGGTCTTTGCGAGGCCTTGGGCCGAGACCACCGCGAAGGCCGGATCGGCGGCGGCGAGTCGGGCCCCGACGTCGTAGAGCGCGCTTGCCCCGTCCACGTCGACCAAGAGCCCCATCGCGCGGACCGGGATCGCGGACCCGCCGCGGTGCTCGAGCACGACGCGGTCGGGCCGGTTTGCGAGGATGAACGCCTCGACGCGGGCCGGCTCCTCGGGGTCCGGGCCCGGCATCGCAAGGAGAAACACCGAAAACCCCGTCGCAAGCGAGACCGTGATGCCGAGCGTCAGGATGTTGCCGACGACGTCGGCCGCGCCCGAGTCGGCGCTGGCGAAACGACGAATGCCCTGTCCCCGGACCCGGCAGCGCACGGCAGTTACCCCATCGCCGCATCTCTCGCGACCGCCTAATAAGGTTGGTCCCCCGGGGCTTGTTCCGTCAAACGCACGAAACGTGCGGAAACGTGCAGAAAAAGCTGTGGTTCGCACTTTCACGAAAGCTCGAAACCTAGCGTCCTTGACCCGTCGACGGCGTGGGGCCCACCGGGTACGACCGGCTACCGGATGCGGCCCGCGGCAAACGACCCCGTAAGCTCGAACGTCTTCTCGTCCGAGCGGTACTCGATCCAGCCCGGCGCGTCCGTCGCGTACCCTTGCACGTGGAGCGCGGACTTCGTCGATTCGCGTTTGAGCTCGATCATCCCGTCGGCCAAGTGCTTCACCATCTGCACCTCGGCCTCCGGATGCATCCCGCCTTCGAGCGTCAACAGTCCGGTCGCGCCCGCGCGCTTCGTGCGGCCGATGAACACCTGGAGGAACCGGAACGCGGTCTGCGCGTTCGTGTACGCGACGAGCGTCGACACCGACTGGAGAACCACGCGATGGTGCTCGTGCTCCGGAAGGAGCTTCGCCTCGGCCTCGTTTACGGCCATCGCGAGGCCGTTCAAGTCCAGCGGCCCGTCGGTGTAGGTGGTGTTCGGTACGGCCGTGCCCGCCGCTCCGATGGCCTTGCTGTAGAGGTCGACGATGTGCACGAGCCCCTTCGCCTCCGCCTCGAGGTATTTCGGCGAAAGCTCGAGCAGCCGCTCGCGTTCCTCGGCCGCCGACGTGTCCGTAAGGACGAAGATCGCGGGCACGCCTTCGCTCGTACCCTGGAGGCCGAACGACCTTGCGAGGATCTTCTTCCCCGAGAACGGGGGGCCATGCAGAAGCGTGAACGTCCCCGAGGGGAGCCCTCCCTTGAGGAGCTCGTCCAAGCGCTGGATCCCGATCGCGGCCTTCATCGGACCACCTCGCCTGGGACGATCGCGGTCAAGAGTTCGCGGAGCACCTGTCGGGCGGCTTCCCGGTCGCGGCCGACGCAGCCCACGACGCGCGCGTGCTCGGGGACGCCGACCCGTCGCGCGACCTCTTCCGGCGGGAGCGCCCCCGGGACGTCCTGCTTGTTCGCGACGACGATCCCCGGGATCCCCCGGCGCCACGTCATCTCGAGGAGCTCCTTTGCGCGCGGGAACGACGAAGGGTCGGACGCGTCGACGACGACGAGGACGCCCAACGCCTGCCCCGCGATGGTGCGGATGATGGGGTCGAAGCGGGACTCGCCGGGTGTTCCGAAGACGTCCGTCGTGAGCCCGTCCAGCGTGAGGTGCCCGTGGTCGAGCGCGACCGTGGTCCCCTTCCGGTCGACCGAGACCGCAAGGTCCGAGACCGCGTGCACGAACGTCGACTTGCCTGCGTTGTGCGGGCCGGTCACGACGATCTTCGGCACGTAGGTCAAGACTTCGCCGTTCCCCGAGAGCTTGTAAAGGACCGGACGGTGGTCGGAGCCGGAGGTCCAGCGGGCCCGCTCCAGCGAATAGTAGTGGCCGAAGAGGAGGCGTTCTTCGATGCCGCGAAGGCCGACCACGGCGTCGAACGCGTCGAGCGCCCGGTCGAGGGCGGTCCCGTACGGCCAGCGGGTGAAGACCGAGATCGAGGCGGGGAACCGGCGGATCGCGGCATGGAGCCGCGCGTGGTTCCGCAGATACTCGTCGATCCCGGCATGGTCCGCGAGCGTCGAGAGCGAATCGATGAGAAGGAGGGCCTTCGGGTGCTGCGTCGCCGCGTGCTCGAGCTCGCGGGCGACCGCGGCAAGGTCGGTGGGGTCCGTCACGCGGAAGGCCACCTCCTCGCGCGTGCCAAGGAGCGCGGAGAAGGCGTCAAGGAGGAGCACGCGGGAGGCGTCCGGCCCGAACCGGGCTTCGAGCGATTTCCGGACGGAGGAGGGCGCGCGTTGGAAGGTGGCGTAGACCACGGGGGCGCCGTGGGCGAGCCGCTCGCGGACGGCGGATTCGAGGAACGGCTCGGCGGAGACGCCGGGGTCGTTTGCGAGCGCGACGCTCGCCGTCTCCGGGACTTCCCCCAAGAGCCGGTCGAGGTGGGGGATCCCGAACAGGGGGGCCGCGGGTGGCACGCGGATCACCGGGTGACCGCTTCGATGCGCTTCACGGAATCGTCCGCGAGCTTCAGGGCCGCGTCGAGCGACGTGCCGGCCTCGGCGACGAGCACCAAGAGGAGCTCCTCGGTCGCGCCGACCGCCACCATCGTGTACTTGTCCGTCTCCGCGGTGACGCGGACGCGGGACCCGCCGCCGAGCTCGTAGAGGGCCGTCTCGGCGGCGCCGAGGAGGGCTGCGCTCATCGCGGCAAACGTCTCGGGGCTTCCGACGGGCGCCCCGCGGGTCACGACCGAGATGCCGTCGCGCGTCACAAGGGTCGCGCCGAGGATCCCCGGCTGCCCGGTGAGGCGGTCGAGCGTCGCTAGCAAGCGTTTCTGTCGGTCTTCCATGGTGTTCCCCCCCGCGGTCAGCGGGGCCCCTCCGCGAGGCGCTTCCGGAGCTGGTCGAGCGAACGCGCGAACGAGCGGTCCCGGAGCTCGCGGGCGCGCCGCTCCGAGAGGACCGCTTGGATCACTTCGAGGGCCTGTTCCACCCGGAACGGCTTCGTGAGGAAGTTCTCGATCTTCTCGTCGTTGATCGCGCGGATCGCAAGGTCGAGGTCCGGGTACGCGGTCACGAGGATCCGCGGGACGCCGGGGGCCGCGACGCGGGCCTTCGCGAGGAACTCGATCCCGTTCATCCCGGGCATCTTGTAGTCGGTCACGATGAGGTCGACCGGATGCCGCGCGAGGATCTCAAGGGCCCCCGCGCCGGATTCCGCGGTCATCACGACGGTGTCCTTCAGGCCGTGCTCAAGGACCGCGCCGAGGCTCTCCAGGATGTCGCGCTCGTCGTCGACCAACAGGACGGTCTGCGGTCTTCTCTCGGTCGGAAGGGGATCGGGAGGGCTCATGGAGTCACCGGACGAAGGTCACGACGGCGTACACGTGGTCGGAGGCGCCCGCGATGTCGGGGAGCCCTTCTTCGACGAGCGGAGCGATGCGGAACGAGGGGTGGAGCGCCCGGCCGAGGCGGTCCAAGAGGACGAGCACGGGACCGGCCCAGCCCGGTTCGGGAGGGGCCCCGTCGCGGAGCTCGCCGGGGGAGCCCAGCGTGACCAGCGCGCGGTTCGGGCCCTGCATCGCGATCGAGACCGGGACGACGAGGGGGAGCGCGCGCCGGAGCAGGATCTCGACGACCTCGTCTTCCTTCCAGTCGCTCTCGACGTCGCCGCCGCGGTAGACGTCGGCAAGGAGGATGCGGATCCCGCGGAGGTGTTCGTCCAGGGCCTCCGGCGAGAGCCCGAGCGGGTTCCCGTCGGCGTCCGAGCCCTGGCGGGCAAGGTCGAGGAGGACCTGCATCGCGGGCTGGACCGTGCGGGCGGTGAACTCGGCGAGCGTCTCTTCGACGTCGCGGGGGTCGCGGATTGCGGGAAGCGGCGCCGCCGGCGTCGGGTTCACGCGGCCGTCGATCCGGGCGCCGGGGCCGATCGTGATCGGGCCCTTCGACTGTACGTCGCCGCGGACGCGGACGCCCTTTCCAAGGACCACCGCGCGTTCGCCGAAGATCGACCCTTCGCAGACCGACCGGTCGCCGAGCGCGACCACGCCGGTGGCGTAGACGCCGTCGGGCACGTGGGTGCCTGCCGGAATCTCGAGGTTTCCATGCCTTCGGATCGGGGTCGTCGCCATGGTTCTTGCCGGGCTCTCTAGGCACTCCTATAAGAACTACTCGGGGAAGGCTCTTGCCTTTTTGGGCTCACGTTTCGTCCCTCCCGGAACGGGCCGAAAACCTTTGGGAAGGCGATGGTGGCAGGGATACCATCGGGAGCGACACGCGGGGCCCCCCCGCTCGTCCCATATAGTTCGGATAGTAGGGCATCCGCTCGGCGACGACCCGTCGGAACGCGGCCCGGATGCCTTCCTCGTCGAGCCCGCGGGTCGGCACGAGGTCGTCGACGCGGTTGAGGCACCCCTTGAGGTGCCCGTCGGCCGTGACGCGGAGGCGATGGCACGCGGCGCAGAACGCCTCGTTCCCGACCGGGTCCACGACCTCGACCACCGCGTTCCCGATCTGATATCGTGCCCGGTTGTGCATGTCCCGGTGCACGACGGATGCGGCCCGCTTCGCGAGCCATTCATGGACCGAGGCGATGTCGACACGCCATTCGGGGTGCCCGGTGAGCTCGGGCATGTACTCGATGAGCTGCAGCTCGAGGCCCGGAGTGAGTGCCACCGCGTCGACCATCTGCTCGACGTAGGGCAACGTCTCCGAGAAGACCACCATGTTAATCTTCACGGGCGCGAGGCCCGCGGCGAGGCCCGCGTGGATCCCCTCGAGGACGGGGTCGAGCGAGCCCCTCCGGATCTCCTTGAATCTCCGAGGGTCGAGCGTGTCGACGCTCACGTTGAGGCGGGCTACGCCCGCGGCTTTTAGCATTGCTGCTCGCTTCGCGAGCATGGACCCGTTGGTGGTAACCGAGACCTCGACGTCGCGCGGGAAGCGCCGGACCATCTCTTCGAGGTCGGACCGGAGCAACGGTTCCCCGCCGGTGAGCTTCACCGCTCGGACCCCGAACTCGCGGCCGACGTGCACGATGCGGGCGACCTCGTCGACCGTCATCTCGGACCCCTGCGGGCCCGACGGGCCCTTCACCGGCCCTTGGCCTTCGTTGTGGCAGTAGACGCAGCCGAAATTGCACCGGTCCGTGACCGAGATGCGAAGGTCCGTGATGGGGCGGCCGAAGGGGTCGACGAGCAAGACCACGGCGCTCCATGCGTTTCATGCACAAAAAGGTAGGCTACGAGTGGGCTACGAGGGGGCTACGATGGATAGCAACGAGCGCAAGCCGCCGCCCGTACGCTCGTAGCCCGTTTCGTCGCTATCCATCGTTGCGGCAGAGCCTCGTAGCCGACGTCACCAACGCTCATCGTCTTCATACGCTCGCTCGCACTCGGCAAGCAGCGCCTGGATCCGCTCCCGGATGATGCCGGTCACCTCGTCCACGACCTCGCGCGCCTCGCCGCGCTCCCGGTGCTTCTCGAACGTGAGGGGCTCGCCCACGTTCACGTACGAGCGGCGTCCGAACCGAGGTACGATCACGCCTCGCGGCATGAGCGGCCGCGTGAGCTGGCCCACGGGCACGACCGGCACCCCGGTCTGGAGCGCAAGGCGGGCGAGGCCGGGCCGGAACGGGAGGAGCTTGCCGTCCCGCGTCCGGTGGGCCTCGGGGTAGACGCCGACGGCCCAGCCCTGCGCGAGGCGCTCTCGCGCGGCCTCGTAGGCCTTCGGGTTCTGCCCGCGGGCCTCGCGGTCGACCGGTATCGCCTGCGAGATCCACGTGATGAAGGCGCCCTTCACCGGGTTCGACCACATCTCTTTCTTTGCAAGGAAGTGCATCGGGCGGGGGATCACCGCTGCGACCGCGATCGGGTCGATCCAGCTCTGGTGGTTCGGGGCGACGAGGACCGCTCCCTCGCGCGGGACGTTGTCCGCGCCCTTGTACCGGGTACGGAAGGCGCCGAGGATCGCGGGCCCCAGGGTGCGCTTCACGTTCCGATAGAACCATGGCGCCGTCTTCCAGTCCGGCGCGTCCCGCCACATCGGCACGCGCGGCCATCGGGGGGCGGCCAAATGTATGTTTGCCCTATGTTGTCCCTTGCCCTCCCTTGCCCTTGCGCATGCGCGTGCGCCTGCGCTAGAATATAAATAGCCCGGGAGGGGCTGACCTCACGTGGCTTCGGCGCGCGCCTCGCGGGGCGTCGACATCCGGCTCGCCCTCGTCGGCCTCGTGCTCCTCAACGCGGGCCTCTCGTTCTTCATCAACCGCTTCCTTGGCACTCTCCTTGTCTCCGACTTCACGATCGACTGGTACCACCACCAGCCGCACGTCGAGGTCGAGGAGGCGATGGCGCTCGGCGACGCCTTCGTCACCGGGTTCCTCTCGGCGCTCGTCGTCGGCCTCATCGTGGGCTACCTCACCGTGCTCGGGGCCTCGAAAGGCCATTACAAGCGGATGAAGGAGCCCATGTTCGTCGCGGACGAGCCCACGACGTTCGGGCTCTTCGCGGTGAAGTGGGGCCTCGGGCAGGCCGTCCTCTGGGGGATCGTCTCGTTCCTGAACGCGCTCGCGTTCTTCGTGATCGCGGACGTGGACGAGATCCGGGCCTCCGAGTTCATTCTGCTGAAGGCGGGCCTCGCCGCGGCCGTCGCCTCGGTCGTCACGGTGATCGTCGCGATCGCGGCCGTCTCGAACCACCAAGAAGGGATGGTCGTCCGGAGCGACCCCGAGCGGGGCAACGTGATCGCGCGCCTCTCGCTCGTCTCGGCCCGCCGCGCCGGCACCACCGTACTCGTGGTCCTCCTCATCACGGCGGGATTCGCGGGGGGTCTTACGAAGATCACGACGAACGTGGACGTCGCCGACGTGCTGCCGCGCGGAGACGCGAACACGACCGCCGCGAAGAACCTCACCGCGCGGTTCAAGAGCGCGTTCACGCAGCAGGTGACGCTGCAGGTCCGCGTAAACGACGCCGTCTGCGAGGAAGATTCGGCCCGAAAGCTGCCGCTCCGGCGCACCACGATGAACTGCGGCAACATCACCGACGAGGTCTACGTCCGGGCGCTGGACGAGATGTACCAGTACGTGAACGCGCAGTCCTCGATCGAGTACAACATCGCGACACCCACGTTCTACAAGCTCGCGAACTGGACCCGTGCGGGAGGCTACCGGCAGGCGCCGGACGCCGCCTTCGGGATCCCGGGGACCGACCGCGCGGGCGAAGCCGAGTACCAGCTTGCCCACGAGGTCGTCTGGCGCACCATCATCGCCCAGAGCGTCGTCGCCGCGATCGATCCCACCCGCGAGCAGGGGGCCAGCCTTTTCCTCGTCACGGCGAAGGAGGCGAACGAAAGCAAGGTCATCGGCGAGCAGGTGATCGCCGCCCGCGACGAATACCTCCGCTGGGCCGCGCGGACGCCCGGCGCGTACAAGGTCTTCACCTGCCCCGAGCTGGCGGACCCCGACGTCGACATCGAGACCTGCGCCGCGCGGCCCTACTTCACGGTCGACAACACGATCGCGAACGCGCACGCGGCCGAGCTCACGAAGGAGGACATCCGGACGCTGATGCCGTTCATCCTCTACTTCATCGTCATCTGCCTCTACGTCGCCTTCCGCAACCTGAAGAACGTCTTCATCGCGCTCTCGGTCCTGTTCCTTGCCTCGATCTGGACCTACGGCGCGATGGGGTACGCGGGGATCGCGCTGAATACCCTGAACCTCACGATCATCCCGCTCCTCCTCGGCGTCGGGATCGACTACGGCCTCCACATGGTGAACGAGTATCAGGAGCATCGTTCCGAGGGGAAGACGGACGACCAGGCGTTCAAGATCGCGGGCGACCGCGCCGGGAAGGCCCTCCTCATCTCGACGTTGACCACGATCGCGGGCCTCCTCGTGATGACGCTCTCGCCGTCGCTCCTCATCGCCCAGCTCGGCGCCCTTGCGGCGCTCGGGATGGCGGCCTCGTGGCTCCTTGCGGTCTCGTTCATCCCGGCCGCGATCGCGATCACCGGCTCGTCGAAGAAGGCGCCGTCCGGCTTTTCCCCGAGCGGCGTGATGGGCCGGCTCGGCCATGGCGTCCACAGGACGCGGTACGTCTGGGCGATCGTCCTCGTCGCCGCGACGTTTGTTGCGCTCGCGAACACCCAGAACCTGCGCGAGGAGGCCTTCGGGGACCCCGGCTCGAACTTCCCCGAGGACGACATCTTCCGGATCGAGCACGAGGAGGGCCTCCGCGGGTTCTACGACAGCCCGATCGAGTCCTACAAGACGAACGTCATCGTCTTCCAAGGCGACGTGATGACGCCGGAGGCCCTGCGGTACATCCGGCAGGTCTCGCTCGAGCTCGCCAAGGAAGAGAACGTGAACCCGCAGACGCTCCGCGACCTTCCGTTCCTCTTGGAGACCTGGCTCACGGTGAAGGGAGGCGCGACCGGCGCGGGCACGTTCATCGCCGGCCAGAACGTCGAGCGCTCGCCGCTCGGGCCGGTGTTCGGCCAGGCGGGCCAGGACCTCGACAACTATCCCGAGACGAACGAGGAGATCGTCCGCGAGTTCAACCAGATCTTCGCCTCGCCGCTTGCGACGTTCGGCTCGCTGTTCGTCGACAACCCCGACTATAACATCACGATCACCGTCGTCGCGGTGCGCACGGGCGACTACGACACCGCGGCCGCCTCGTGGGAGCAGGTCTGGACCGCGATCGGGCGCGCCGACCCGATGCGCCCCGCCGGCGTCGAGCCCACGTTCGTCGGGAACACCGCGTTGAACTACCTCTTCATCAAGAAGGAGTTGCCGTGGCTCGGCTACATGGCGTACGCCGCGTCCGCCGCGGTCGTCCTCCTCGTCGCCGGCATGACGCGGAGCGTCCGCGCGACGCTTTCCGTGGGCACGGTGATGTTCCTCACCTCCTTCTGGTGGCTCGGGCTCCTTCCCGAGCTCGGCGTCGGGCTCGCGATCACGCTCGCGCTTCCCATGATCTTCATCCTCTCGAGCGGTTCCGACTACGCGGTGCATCTGGCGTGTAACATCGAACGCGTCGGCGCCGCGGCGAAGGTCTTCCGCACGACGGGGAAGGCGGTCATCTTCAGCTGGCTTACGACCGCGGGCGCGTTCCTCCTTTTCTCCCCCACGCAGAACGTCGCGGTCTCCCGGAGCATGATCGCGACCTTCTGGGCGTTCAACATCATCTTCGCGTGCACCGTGCTCGTCGTGCCCCTCTTCTACCGTTTCCGGAAGCAGGATGCAGGCCGCGGGGAGCGGGACGCCGATGCGGAGCCGATCGTGACGATCGTCTCGAAATGACGGCCGTCATTTGGTGCGGCGTTCGCCGACGTGGATCGCCGCCTCGTCGAGCCCCGCCGGCAGCCGCTCGGTCGCCGATCGGACGCGCAACCAGTCCGGCACGAGCGCCGCCGTGGGGTTCCGAGGGAAATCGGCGGACCCTCGGGCGAGCGCCCGCGCGAACGCCTCGATCGTCGATTCCTCGGCGTGCCGGTCGTACCGGAGCCCGTTCATCTCGGCCTCGACGTAGTAGCGCCGCACGTAATCCTGCGCGGTCCGCCGGTAGCGAACCTGGATCGCATGGAGCGTAGCTTCCGAGAACGGCGTGCCTTCGTTCTCCGTCATCGTGCGAAGGACGGTGACGACGATGTTGTGCACCATCCGAAGCAGGCCCTCTTCGGTCGATTTCCCGAGCCCCTTGTGCTTGTGGCTGTAGAGCCCGAGGTCTACCTGGCAGATGCGCTTCTGGGCCGCGTTCCGGTAGACCTCGGCGAGGACGCCGAGCTCGAGCCCCCAGTCGGTCGGGATCCGGATGTTGTGCGAGAGGTCCGTCGTGATCGCGAACTCGCCCGATAGTGGGTACCGGAACGCCCGCAGATATCGGAGGAAACTCGAGCGCACGCCGAGGACGGCCGCGAGGGAGTCGAGGAACGGCCAGACGAAGAGCCGGACGACGCGCCCGTACATCACCTCCTCGGTGATCCGCGCGTAGTAGCCCTTCGAGACGAAGAAGTCGAGGGCCGGGTCCACGATCGGAAGGAGCAGGCTCATCGGGAGCTTCGGCGCGTACGTCTCGATGTCGGCGTCGTGGCAAAGGACCGCGTAGTTCTCGGAGGCGGCGAGGCCGAACCCAATCCAGACCGCGATCCCCTTTCCCTCATAGCGCGACAGCTCGAGCCCGGCCTCCTCGGTGTCGGCAAAGAGCCGCCTCACCTTCGGACTCTCGCACCAGACCACGCGGACGGGCATCGGCAGCGAGGAGAAGAACCGGGCGACCTCGCGGTGCTCGCGCTCGTTCCGCGCCGTGAGCGAGAGCACGACCTCGTTCAAGAAATCGCAACGCGAAAGCCCGTCGCGGATGCCTTCGAGCGCGGGGCGCTTCATCTCGTCGTATACCATCGGAAGAAGGACGCACGCGGGCCGCTCCTGGACATGTTCGAGGAGCTTCTTGCGAAGACGCCGCTCGTCCATCGAGAAATCGTGGACGGTGGTCACATGTGTCTGGAATTGGTCCACCGCTGTCCTAGGTCGCTCATGGTATTTAGCATGCGCGCGCTCCTGGGCCCGATGGCCGGCGAACTCGAGATCCCGCTCCAGATGAGCGTGCTCCTTGCCGTCTCGCTCGTGGGCTACCTCGTCGCGAGCCGCCTCGGCCAGAGCGCGGTCGTCGGAGCGATCCTCGTCGGGGTCGTCGTCGGGCCCTCGCTCCTCGGAGTCGTGGAGGTCGAGGAGGGGGGCTTGGTCGAGATCCTCGCCTACATCGGCGCGATCGTCCTCCTCTTCGTGGTCGGGCTCGAAAGCGACTTCCGCGAGATCTTCCGGCTCCGCTACGCCCCCGTCGCGCTCCTCGGCGTGATCGTGCCGTGGCTCGGCGGCTTCGGCGTCGCGAGGCTCTTCGGATACCCGGGCGCCGAGGCGGTGTTCATCGGGACCGCCCTCACCGCGACCTCGATCGCGATCACCGCGAACGTCCTTCGGGAGTTCGGCGCCCTCGATTCCGGCGTCGCGAAGGCGATCCTCGGCGCGGCGGTCCTCGACGACATCCTCGGGCTCCTCGCGCTCGGTGTCACCGTGCAGGCGACGACCCTCGGCGAGGTCGCGGCCATGGACGTCGTATGGCTCGTCGCGAAGGCGGCCCTGTTCCTCGTGGGCGGCCTCTTCTTCGGCCGCAAGGTCGTCGACCCCCAGCTCGACCGTCTCTATCGGCAGCCCGCGCGCCGCGTGCACCCCGAGTTCGTGTTCGTTTCTGCGATGACCCTCGCGTTCGTCTACAGCGCCCTCGCGGAGGCGATCGGCCTCTCGGGGATCGTCGGCGCGTTCATCGCGGGGCTTTCCCTGGACGAGCCCGCGGAGCGGCATGGCAAGTCCTACCGCGAGGGCGCCGAGTACATCCAGGTCGTCTTCGCCGGGATCTTCTTCGTCTCGCTCGGGATCCTCGTCGACCTTCGCGGGTTCGACGTGGGCGCGCTCGGGTTCGTCGCCGTCCTCACCGCGGTCGCGTTCGCGACGAAGTTCTTCGGGTGCGCGCTTCCCGCCCGCGCGGTCGGCGAGTCGTGGACGGCTTCGTGGGCGATCGGCGTCGGGATGGTGCCGCGGGGTGAGGTCGCGATGATCGTGGGCCTCCTCGGGCTCTCGGCCGGCGTCATCGGACAGGAGGTCTACACCGCGATCCTCCTCATGGCGCTCCTCACCACCGTCCTTACCCCGCCGCTGCTCAAGCCGTTGGTCGCGAGGGTCGGGCAAACATAGAAAACCCCCCGGCGCCCTTCGCGGCCGATGGTCGTCGTCCGCGAAGAGGGACTCAAGGCCGAACTCGGATTGTTCGACGTCATCAACCTCATCATGGGCAGCATGATCGGCTCTGGGATCTTCATCCTGCCTGCGGCGATGGCCGCCCGCACCGGGTCCGCCTCGCACGTCGTCGTCGCGTGGATCGTCGGCGCGATCCTCACGATCTGCGGGGCCCTCACGTTCGCCGAGCTTGCCTCCCGGTACCCGAAGCAGGGGGGCCAGTACGTCTTCCTCCGGGAGACCATGGGCGCGCGGACCGCGTTCCTCTACGGCTGGTCCATGTTCTGGGTGATCCAGACCGCGATCATCGCCGCGGTCGCGGTCGCGTTCGCGACGTTCCTCGGCTTCTTCGTCGATTTCCCCGGGACCACGCTCGGAGTCGGGTTCCTCACGATCCCTCCATGGGGCCTTTCGTTCACAGCGGTCGCCCTCATCTGGTTCTTGACCGCGGTAAACTGGTTCGGAGTGAAACGCGGCGCGCTCGTCCAGAACGTCTCGACCGTGCTCAAGGTCGCGGCGCTCCTCTTCATCGTGGTCGCGGCGTTCCTCTTCGGCGACCGCCGCGGCGATTTCTCGGACGTGCTTCCCGCCGGCGCGGCCCTCGGCGCGTTCGGCCTTGCGCTCACGGCGAGCCTCTTTGCCTTCGACGGCTGGCCCCAGGCGACCTACGTGATGGGCGAGGTGAAGGACCCGCAGCGGACCGTGCCCCGCGCGCTCCTCATCGCGGTCCTCGGCGTCGCGAGCGTCTACATCCTCGCTTCGGCCGCCTACTTCTGGGTCCTTCCCCTCGAAGAGGCGCGCGCCTCGACCCGGATCGCGGCCGACGTGACGCAGGCGGTCTTCGGGACCTGGGGCGGCGCGTTCGTCGCCGCGGCCGTGATGGTCTCCACGTTCGGGACCGTGAACGCCTACATCCTCACGAGCCCCCGCATCTTCTACGCGCTCGCTCGGGACCGGGCGTTCCCCGACGCGTTCGGGAAGCTCCACACCGAGCACCGGACGCCGACCTACGGGCTCTGGTACCAGGCGGTGTGGGCGTCGCTGCTTGCGCTCTCCGGCACCTACGTCGAGCTCGTCCTCATCGTCGTCTTCGGGCTCTGGTTCTTCTACGTCCCGACCGGGATCGGCTACTTCCGGTCTCGGAGGTGGGAGGCGCGAGGCGGGCGGTCCGTGCCGGCGGCAGGCTTCCGCACGCCCTGGTACCCCGTCGTCCCGATCGTGTTCATCCTCTCCGCCCTCTACATCATCGGGAACACGCTCCGCGAGGACCCGCGCACGTTCTTGGTGGGGCTCGGGCTCATCGCGACCGGCGTCCCGGTGCTCCTCTTCCGCGAATGGCGTGCGAAGGTCGAAGGGAGAAGGCAGAAGGCGGACGCGCCCGCTTCCGGCGGGAAATGAGCCGCGCCGGAAACATCTGAATCGCACATGCGTCGCGTTCGGCCGGCACTTCCGGAAGGCCGGATTCGAGCTCGTCCCCTGACCGGTACGCGCCTCACCCGGCGGTCCGCACGCGCCGGACGACGAGCCGGCAGATAAGGAACGTCGGGACCGCGGCAACAAGCGTCCCGAGGACCGCCCCGACGCGGTCCGAGAGGAGCTGCCGCGAGAACGAGAACGTGAGGATCACGAGCGTCGCAAGCAGCGCGATCTTCGCGTCGTTCATCGGGGGTCCCCGAGCCGTTCCGCGAGGCGGCGCGCCTTCGCGACGACGTCCGCCGGGTCGCGTCCGAGGAGGCGGATCATCGGCTCCTTCCCGGGCCCGCCTTCGTCGAAGACCGCGTCCGGGACCGCGCCTCCCTCGCGGATCGCGGCCCGCGTCCCCCATTCCATCGACGAGACGCCGGCGGGTTCGTCCGCCCGCGCGAACGAGGCGACCCGGAGCCCCAGCGCCCGGAGCGTCCGGACCGCGCGGGGCGAATACGCGAGGTTCATCGCCGCTCGGACGTTCGGATCGGCGGCCTTCGCGGCAAGCGCGACCCTCGCGACGTGGGCGCTTCGTCCGAGGGCCGCGTTCCCGCGCGCGACCACTCGGCCTCCCGCAACGAGGACCCGCTCGTCGAGCGCCACCACGTCCTCGACGCGGGCGGCGCCCGAAGGCGCGAACGCCAGGTTGATCCCGACCTCGGGGACGAGCGTCGCCGGAAGGAACGTCGAAAGCTCGCGGGCGGCAAGGGACACGGCCACGCTCTCCGCTCGGGCCGAGGCGGGAAGGGCCGGCGCGAGCCCGACCGGGTCAAGGACCCCGATCGAACCGTCCGCGCCCGGGTAGAACGCGCGCTCGATCGCTGCGACGAGCCGGAACTTCGCCTCGCGGACCGCTTCCCGGACCGGGACGCCGCGTGCAAGGAGCCCGGTCGCGAGCGCCGAGAACGTGCAGCCCGCGCCGTGGAACCGTCCCGGCACCCGTGGGGAGACGAGCCACTCGGGCCCGGTCCCGTCGAAGAAGAAGTCCTTTGCGGGCCCACCCGCAAGGTGCCCGCCCTTCACGAGCGCCGCGCCCGCGCCGAGGTCGACCAGGCGTCGCGCCGCGCCCTCCATCTCGGCCTCGGTCCGGACCGGCGAACCAACGAGGGCCTCGGCCTCGTCGAGGTTCGGCGTGACGAGGACCGCCTCCGGGAGCAGCGCGACGATGGCTTCGCGAAGGTCGCTTGCCGCCAACGAGTCTCCCGAGGTCGCAACGAGGACCGGGTCGACGACGAGCGGGACGTCGCGGCCGTCGAGCGCCCGGCGCACCACTTCGACGACCTTCGCGTCGTGCAGCATGCCGGTCTTCGCGGCCCTCACATCAAGGTCCGAGAGGACGGTCCGAAGCTGTGTGTCGAGAAGGTCCAAGTCGACCGCGCGCGCGGACGCGACCTGCCGCGTGTCCTGTGCCGTGATCGCGGTGACGGCGGACGCGCCGTGGACGCCGACCGCGGCGAACGCGCGAAGATCGGCCTGGATCCCGGCGCCGCCGCCCGAGTCGGAGCCGGCGATCGTGAGCGCGGTCGGAGGACGCATGCGACGCAACCGGAGCGCCTTCGTTTAACCCTTTGCGCGGATCAGGGGAGGGGAGCGGGCCGGGCCTGCGGGGCCGCGGTCCCGATCCCCAGCGAGAACCGGTACGCCGGCGTCCCCAGCGGATCGACCACGAGGTAGTACGTCCCCGTCGCAGGCAGCGTCGCCGTGATCGCGACCTCGCCGGAGACCCCGCTGAACGCGCACGCGGAGTTCGTGAGCGCGCCGCCGTCCGCGTCCCGGAACGAATAGCAAAGCCCGCGCGCCCAGAGCTTTGCTTGCACGGACGCTCC
>JBQTJL010000235.1:0-19684 GCA_052387135.1 Methanobacteriota archaeon
CCCGGCGGTCCTTCGCGCGCTCGACACCGAGGGCGTGCCCGCGGACGAGGCGATCCGGCGCCATGCGGCCTCCGGCGTCTCCGAGGACGAGGTCCGGGCCCGGGCACGGGCGATCGTCGAAACGAACCGCGAACTCGTCGAAAAGAGGGGGACCGCCGCGCAGGGGCCCCTCATGGGGGACCTCATGAAAGAGTTCCGCGGGAAGGTCGACGGGAAGGTCCTCGCGCGGGTCTTGGGCGAAGAGATCGGGCGCGTATTGAAGAAGTGAAGGGGCGGACAGGGGAACGGGGATGCCGCAGACCGGGCTCGAACCGGCGACTTCCAGATCTTCAGTCTGGCGATCTCCCAACTGATCTACTGCGGCAGGAAGATGCGCTGGAACCACCCTCCCCCACTTAACCCTTTTTGGCCGAAGAGAGCGCGGCGGGCGGAAACCTCGCCCTCCACCTCTCCCTAACCTCGGCCTCCGTCTCGCCCGAGACTCGCGCTCGCGCTCGCCCTCGCGCCAGAAGGGCCCGTGGGCCCCTGGCGCCGCGGCCCCCCGGCGCCCGGGCCCCCGAGCCTCGGGGTTTCGCAAGCCCTTGTCGCCGAGACGCGGCGGCTTATACTCGCGACGCGCAAACATCCTTCGTCGGGCTCGTGGCGCCCGACCGTGTCAACCAAAGGCCTCCGTCCCGGTCTGTCGTCCCGGGGCGGATACGTGTTGCCGCCGAGGGTCGGGGGGCGGACTCCTCCGCCGCCCCCCGTGCCTTCCTTCGGCTCCGCTTTACTCTTCTCCACCAGCATGCTTTATGCCGGGACTCCGGTACTTTCTTCATGGCCTCCGAGGGGACATTCGTCGACCTCACGATCCGCCGCGACTTCCCGCACCCGCTCCCGGACACCTTCGCGTGGCTCACCGACTATCAGGACGACGATCCGTCTCGGACCGACGCGGTGATCAAGCGCCGGCCCGTCGTCGAGCGCGGCGACAACCGCTACGTCCTCGACGGCGAGCTCGAAGTGTTGGGGATGCGGCCTAAGGCGCGCGTCGAGGTGACCCTCTACCCGCCGGACCACTACGAGGCCCGCGTCATCGAAGGCTCGGGCCGGGGGACCGTGTACCTCTACGACCTTGCGCCGACGCCGACCGGGACGCGCCTTACGGTCCGGTACCGGTTCCGCGTGCGCCGCCTCAAGTCGAAGATCCGCCTCTGGCTCTACCGGCCCCTCATCCGTCGTGAGTTGAACAGGATGTGGGACGGGTTCGCGCAATCGATGGCGAAGGACCTGAATCGCGCGGGATGACTCGCGGTGCATGTAGGTCTAGTTTCCAACAATTCATAAGGTCGGCCGTTCAATCCTAGGGGCTTTGAAAGTCGTCACCCTTTCCCCCCGGGGCCGGTACATCCTCGTCACGTTCCCCGAGGACGAGGCGCTGACCCGCGCGTTCAAGGCCCAAGGCCGGCTCCATTGGAAGCCGAACCTCGGCGGCTGGGTCACCGAGGTGAAGGACGTGGCCGGCGTCGTCACGGTCCTGCGGGCGATGGGTCTCTCGGTCCGCTACGGGCCGCCGGTGAGCCCGGAGCGAAGGTCGCCCTCCGAATCGTACCGCCCGAGCGTCTTCGACCGGCCCGTCCCCCGCGAGGTCGCCGAGGGCCGCGAATCGGGCTTCAGCACGCAGTTCCTCCAAGACACGTACCTTCCGCCGGAAGCGCCCGTGTTCCCGCGCTCGTACGTCGCGTCGTGGCGGAGCCCGACCGAGACGCTGCCGACGCTGGAGCCCGTCGACCTCGAACGCCTCGACACCGACTTCGTCGTGCCGGGCTTCAAGGGCGAGCTCTATCCGTTCCAGCGGCAGGGCGTCGCGTTCCTCAAACACCTCGGCTGGTCGGGGATCCTCGCGGACGAGATGGGGCTCGGGAAGACCATCATGGCGATGGCGGCCTCGATCCTTGCCGGCGAGCGCACGCTCGTCGTGTCGCCCGCGAGCGTGAAATACAACTGGCTCGCCGAGATCAAGCGGTTCACGGACAAGACGTGGCGCGTCGCCGAAGGGGGCCGCCTCTATGGCCCCGAGGACGCCCACTTCACGGTCATCAACTACGACATCCTCCCGCGCCAGCTCGAACGCCTGAACGCGGAAGGGTTCGGCATGGTGGTCTTGGACGAGGCGCACTATTGCAAGAACCTGCGCGCCAAGCGGAGCCAGGCCGCGCTGCACCTTACGCCGCAGAGACGGATCCTCCTTACGGGGACGCCGCTTCTCAACCGGCCGCAGGAGATCTGGCCGCTCGTAAACTACGTCCAGCCGGGGAAATGGGGCTCGTTCAACGACTTCTTCTACCTCTATTGCCGGCGCGTGACGCGCCTTTCGCCGGACGGCCTCGAGGTCTCCGGCGTCTCGGCCGAGCACCTGCGGGACCTGAAGCACCGCCTCCGCGGCGCGATGATCCGCCGCCAGAAATCGGTCGTGCTCACGGACCTTCCGGCAAAGACGATCGAGGTGCAACCGGTCCGGATGCCGCGCGAGGCGAAGGACACCTACGACGCGCTCGAATCGGACATCACGGACTACCTCGAGACGGAGGGCCTCGACGCCGCGTTCCGGGGCGGGGCGTGGCTCAAAACGCTCGCGAAGATGCATCAGCTGAAGCAGTTCACGATCGCGCAGCGCCTTCCGTTCGCGCGCGCGTGGCTCGAACAGAAGGCGGCGGACGGCGAGAAGGTCGTCACCTTCAGCCAGTATCTCGATCCCTTGCACGAGCTCCACCGCGCGTTCGACGGCGCCTCGATCCTCATCGACGGAAGCGTGCCGTCCGACGAACGGTTGCTCCGCGTCGACCGGTTCCAGGCCCGCTCTGACCTCTCCTACTGCATCGGCCAGATCCAGGCCTGCGGCGTGGGGTTGAACCTCACCGCCGCGCGGCACGTCCTCTTCCTCGACCTTGCGTGGACGCCGGCCCAGCACGCGCAGGCGATGGACCGCTGCCACCGCATCGGCCAGAAGCGGCCGGTCATCGTCACGTTCCTTACGACGCCGGGCACGATCGACGAGCACCTCCAAAAGATCCTCCTCGAAAAACAGGCCGTGATCAACACCGTGATGGGCGAGCGGCAGGCGGTCCTCACCGAATCGACCGTGCTCCGGCAGGTCGCGGAGCGGATGCTCGCCGCGCGCCACGAACGGCAGCCCGAGGGAGCCGCGGGATGAGACGGTTCGCGGTGAAGGTCGCCTACGACGGGACCCGCTTCCAAGGGTCCCAGCGCCAGCCGCACGGGAACACGGTCGAGGACGCGCTCCTTTCGGCGCTCTGCTTGGTCGGAGCGGTCGATGTTCCTAAGGCCGCGCGCTTCCTCATGGCCGGGCGCACCGACAAGGGGGTCTCGGCCCGCGCGAACGTGTTCGCAGTCGCGACGGACATGGCGCCCGGCGCGCTTCTTCCTGCGACCGGCGCCCGTCTCGACGGCGTCTGGCCCTGGGCCTACGCCGAGGTCCCGCCCCGGTTCCATCCGCGCGCGGCCATCCGGCGGCGGTACCGCTACTTCCTTCCCGCGCACGCGCTCGACGCCGGGGCGTTCGACCGCGCGATCCAGCTTTTTGCCGGCGAGCACGACTTCGCCGCGTTCTCACGCCGCGAAGAGGGCCGGGGCACGGTGCGCCGGATCGACCGCATCGGGGTCCGAAGGCGGACCGGCCTCCTCGTCGTCGACGTCGAGGGCGAAAGCTTCCTCTGGCACCAGGTCCGCCGCATCGTCGCCGCGGCCCGCGAGGTCGCGGCCGGCGACGCCACCGAGGACGAGATCGTCGCCGCGCTTTCGGACCCGGCGCCGTCGCGGACCCGCTTCGGCATCGCGCCCGCCGAAGGGCTCGTCCTCCTCGACGTCGCCTACGACGGGCTCCGGTTTCGATCGGTCGCGGCCGCCCGACGAAGGATGCGCGAAGCGCTCCTTGCCACCGAGCGCGGCGCCCGCGTACAGCAGGAATTGTCCAAGGCGCTGCGCGCCTCGAATATATAAAAGGAAAGTTCTAAAAGGCGCGGCGCCGGTGCCGAGGCGATGAGGACCGCGTGGGCAGCGGCGGCGAGCATAGTCCTCGTCGCGCTCGGAGGTTGCCTTGAGAACGAAGGCGACGACGTCGTCCTCTCGCTCGACCAGGTCCCGCCGCTCGGCGTCGCCGTGGTCTACGAAGGCTGGGTCCAGATAGCCGGCGAATGGACGAGCTTCGGGAAGTTCATCGTCCGCGCGGACGGCACCGTCGCCGACGCAGAGGGCTTCAAACGCCACGGCAACGTGTCCCAGGCGGTCTTCGAGAAGGTGAAGGACGGCCGCGACGCCGTCGCGATCATGGTCACGATCGAGCCCGGCGCGGACCCCTCGCCGCTCCCCTCGAACCACCGCCTCCTCTACGGCGTCGTGGGCGGCCGCGAGGACGAGCGCCGCGCGAACCTCGGCCAGGGCGGCGAGGCGACGATCCTTCCCGAGATGCGCTTTGCGGCCGGATCCTTCACGCTGATTACGCCGACCGACGACGTGAACGACCCGCGGAACAACACGAACAACAACCAGAGCGGGATCTGGTACTACGCCCAAGCCGACCCCCGCTGCGGGCAGGAGGCGCTCGCGGTCTGCCAGGGCCTGAACCTCCCGACCCTTCCTTCGGGCTGGAAGTACGAAGGCTGGATCGTCGACGACCAGGTCGACCCGCCGAAGTACTACACGACCGGCAAGTTCCGGAGCCCCTTGGGCCGAGACGACGACGCGTCGACCGCCCGGAGCCGGGGCTTGGGCAGCCTCGGGCCCCCGTTCCCGGGCCAAGACTTCGTGAACGCGACCCTCGACGTGCCGATCCTGAACCTCACCTCGGGCCGCTTCCGGACCTTCATCTCGGTCGAGCTCGACCCCGACACGAACCCGGACCCGTTCTTCCTGCAGCCGCTCGATGGGGACCTCCCCCGGGGGACCCGGACGGCGCCCGCCTCCCATGAGATGGACAGCCTCGCGACGCGCGGCTTCCCCCGCGGCACCGCCCGCATCGAGGAGCGCGGGTTCGCCTCCTAGGGAGTACTTATTTTATAAGTAGAAAATAAGTATTGGGGGCCCCTTGCTTGCGCACGGGGCCCTGAAGGGGCTTCAGGCGTGGACCGGTTCCGCGGCGAGGGCCACGGGACCGCGGAGCTCGGGGAGCGCGAACGTGATCTCGGGGGCGACCGCCCGGTAGAAGAAGACGTCCCGGTTCCCGCGCTTGTCGACCTGCGAGACCTCGACCAACCCTGCCTTGATGAGCTTCTGCAGGTGGTGGTACACGAGCTGCTGGCTGATCGTGAGCTCGGCGGAAAGTTCGCGCGACGTCATCGCGCGGATCACGAGCCGCTTCAGGATCTCGTGGCGGGTCTCCTCGGTCGCGAGGTTCACGCGCGCAAGATCGGTCACGATGAGCTTCGAAGGCCTCTCCGTCACTGTGAGTTCCATGATTACCCTCCGTAGTCTACGATGCTCTGCGAGTGCATCCCGCCATCCAATTAGGTCGGTTGAATAAAAATATTCCTATTTCGAGCCGGCCGCGTCCGCCATTCGCGTTACTAGCGTAACCGTCCGTAGTCCGGAGGCGGCGGCTCCTCCGCCCCGCGGCCCGCTTCCCGCGCCTCCGCCTCCTGCTCCTCCTCGTCCTTGAGGCGAAGGTAGCGAGCGAACGTCGGCGAGACGAAGACGAAGAGCCCGAGGAGGATCGCGAAGGCCCCGAGGAAGAACGCGCCGACCGCGACGAGGCTCCCCACGACGCCCGAGCCCGGGCCTTCGGCGGAAAGGAGGAGGAGGAAGAGCCCGGCCCCGAGCGGCGCCGCGGCGACCGCGACCAAGACGAAGCGACGCGCGATCGAGCCGGCGAGGGCCATCGGCGTCGGAACCTTGGCACGTCTCCTTAACCCTTTCCCATGCGCGGGCGGAGCCCGCGCCGCAAACGTATAAGACGCTCGCCGAGAGTCGCATCGCGTGACCCGCGAGGCCCTCGCGAAGGGGTTGAGCGAGAACGTCGAGATGTACCTCGTCACGGTCTACCGCCTCACCGAGAACGGCGGCGAGGCGAAGACGACGGACGTGGCGAACTACTGGGGCGTCTCGCCGGCCTCCGCGACCGAGATGATCCACAAGCTCTCCCGCCTCGGGCTCGCGGTCCACCGGCCCTACCACGGGACGACGCTCACGGATAAAGGCGTCGAGCGCGCCCGCGTCGTGATCCGGAAGCACCGGCTCGCGGAGCGGTTCCTGGTCGACGTGATCGGGGTCCGGGGGAACGAGAAGATCCACGACTACGCCTGCCGCCTCGAGCACACGATGCCGGACGAGCTCGAAGCGTGGATCTGCACCACGCTCGGGCACCCGGCCGAGAACCACGCGGGCAAGCCGATCCCGGCGGGACCTTGTTGCAAGACGCGGAAATGAGCTTCGCGAGATGGCGCCATTTCAGCGGCCGAAGGCCGCGCATATCAGGCCGCGAAGCGGCCGCATATCGCGCGAGCAGGCGCTCATCTCAAAAGGCCGCCGTACGCCCGCGGGACGCGACGGTCGAGCGCCAAGTGCGCCTTCCGGAACGCCTCGAGCTTCCGAAGGTCAAGCTCCGCGACGAGGACCGCGCTCCGGGACTCGCCGCGGTGCTTTGCCACGACCCCCCACGGGGCCGCGACGAAGCTTCGGCCCGCGATCAGGCGGTCGCCCGAGCCGCCGAAGCCGCCGGCCTTCACGACGTAGCAGGCGTTGTCGAACGCGCGGGCGACGAACAGGGACTCCCGGGCCCCCTTCGTCTCGTCCTCGCCGGGCCGCCGCGGCGACATCACCGGGACCAGCACCACGCGCGCGCCGAGGATCGCGAGGATGCGGGCGGCCTCCGGGTGCAGGATGTCCGCGCAGACGAGGGCCCCGGTCGGGACGCCCCGGACGCGGGCCGTCGCGAACCGACCGCCGCGGGAGAGGTCCCACCGCGACTCCATCGGCATAAGGTGCACCTTGTCCTGCGAAAGGACGCGCCGGCCGCGGTCGAACACGAAGAGCCGGTTGTATAGGCGCCGCCCCTCCGGGACCAGCGCGTTCCCCGCGACGACGAGCCCGTGGCGCTTCGACGCCGAGGCGAGGAAGGCGACGACGTGGGACCCAAGCGCGGCAAGCTCCGCGCGCGTCGGGCGACCGGCCGCAAGCGGAAGGAACCAGTACTCGGGCAGGAGGCAGAGCTCGGCGCCGCGGTCGCGGGCCCGGCCGACGGCGGCGTCGGCAACCGAGAGGTTCCCCTCGAACGTGGCGCCGTGCGGGACCTGCAGCGCCGCGACCGTGAGCCGTCCGGGGGCCACGCCGGCGGCTCACCGCTTTGCTTTCGAGAAGATGTCCGAGACCGTGTACCAATTCACGACGTCCCACCACGCCTTGAGATAGTCGGCGCGGCGGTTCTGGTACTTGAGGTAGTACGCGTGCTCCCAGACGTCGACGCCGAGGATCGGCGTCCCCGTCGAGGCGGGCTCGACGATCCCCTTCATCAGCGGATTGTCCTGGTTCGGCGTCGAGACGACGTGGAGGTGGCCGTCCGCGCCGATGATCACCCACGCCCAGCCGGACCCGAAGCGCTTCACGCCGGCCTCGTTCACGGCCTCCTTCATCTTGTCGAAGCCGCCGAGGTCGCCGTCGATCGCGCGGGCAAGGTCCGCCGAGGGTTTCCCGCCCTTGCCCTTCCCCGTCATGATGTTCCAGAAGTGCGTGTGGTTCCAATGGCCGCCGCCGTTGTTCCGGATTGCGCCTTGGACCTCCTTCGGCGCGCTCGCGACGTCCATGCAGACCTGCCACACTTCTTTGCGGGACCAGTCCGCCTTCCCGTCGACCGCCTTGTTCAGGTTGTCGACGTAGGCCTGGTGGTGCTTCGTGTGGTGGATCTCCATCGTCTTTGCGTCGATCGCGGGCTCCAGCGCGTCGTACGCGTACGGAAGCTTCGGAAGCTCGAAGGCCATCGGTTCACCGCGCCGGGAACGGGACCGGCCCCGTTTCAAGGTTGCGGCCGGGCCGCCGGGATCGGGTGCAGCCGATATGAACACGTAGGGCTCCGTTGGGATGGGTGCGCCGCGGGTCCCGCGGTTTCCGTACGGGTCCTACCGCGGAGGCCGCACGGCGCCAAGCCCGCGCCCCGAACCGGCCGCTCGAACCTGCGACGCGGGGGCCGGCGCGCCGCGGTTGTCTCGGGCAAGGCCCTTCAACGACACCCTGTTTGTTGGTTGCCAATTTGGGTTGGCAGGTGAATGAAAACATGCTAGCACAGTACCGACCGGATGTCGCACGGGTCGCCGAAGAGACGGTCGTGAACCTGAAGGACCTCGAGAGCCGGATCGAGATCCTGAAGAACGACCTTGCGCAGCTTTGCTTGAGCATCGGGCACCCCGAGGCCGCCCGCGTCGCGGCGACGCCCGCCCGCTGGGTCCCCCAGATCGCCGGGATCGGCGCGCAAGGGGCCTTCGGGTCTCAGGGCGTCTTCGGGCAGGTCCCCATCGGCTCCCAGAGCCCGTACGGGTCCCAGACGCCCTTCGGGGCCCAGAGCCTCATGTACCCGAACGTCCCGAACCTGTCGCCGTTTGCGACGTTCGGCCTCACGAACCCGCTCTCGAGCGCGTTCGCGAACCCGCTCGTGAACCCGTTCGCGACGCAGTCGTTCGTGAACCCGCTCGCGGCCCAATCGTTCGTGAACCCGCTTGCGGCCCAATCGTTCGTGAACCCGCTTGCGGCGCAGTTCCGGCCGTTCTAGAAAAGAACACGCGCGCGGGCCGACAGCCCGCGCGGACCTTTTTTTTTACCTCGACGTGCGCCAGCTGAGGCGCTTCCACCGCGGGTCGTCCGCCGCGGACGCGCCGACCGGCCCCTCCTCGGGCACCACCGCGATCCCGGCGAGCGCGGCCGAGGGCTGCGAGCCCGGGGGCGCGGGCCCCGCGAGCGCGGGCGCGGTTGCGGCGACTACGAGCGGCCGGGGCTCGACCATCGTGCCGAGCACCATGTCGACCTCGACGCGGGAGAGCTCGAGCGGCGCCACGCGATCCTCGAGGACCTGGAGGAGGCGGGACGAGTTCTCGGCGACGACCTCGAAGACGAGCGGCCGCGGTCCCGTCGTGAGCCAGGCCCCCGTCACGTTCGGGATCGCCGCGAGGCGCCCGGCAAGGTCCGGGACGCGCCGCTGGTCCACGTCGGCGTGCACGAAGGCGCGCGCGCGGAAGCCGAGGCGCTCCGCGTCCACCACGGCCCGGTATCCGCGAAGGATCCCCTCGCGTTCCATCGCCGCGATGCGTTCGCGCACCGTGCTCTCGGCGCGGCCTACCGCGCGGGCGAGTTCGATGATGCTCGTTCGAGCGTCTTTCTGGAGGAGTTCCAGGAGGCGCAGGTTCGTTCGGTCCAGTCGTACCATGAGGGCATCCCTCGGTCCGTGAAGCCCTCCCCCTTCGCATCGAGCGGACGACTTTGGAGGCGCGCCATGATACTTCTAGTTACTGGCCGAACCGCGACGAATGCCGGAGTCCCCCCGCGGAACCTGCGGGCAACCCTCATCCCGGCCCGACCCGTTCGAGATGCACTTTCGTAGATGGTGTATCCATGCCGGAACGAGAAGAAAAGGTGAAAGACCTCTCGAAGCTCGTCGAACAGAGCGTGTCGACGTTGCAGGAGGTCGACCGACGTCTCCAGATGGTCCGAAGCGATCTTGCGACCCTTATCCAGCGGGCGGCGATCCTGCAGCCCGGCCCCCTTCCGCCGGGCAGCCCGCCCGGGTCCGGGCCCCGGCCCGACCCGCTACGCTCCGCGGTACCCGCCCCCCCGACGTTCGCGCCGGGCTTCGGGGGCCCGGCGACGGCGGGCGGCCCGGTCCTCCATGCAAACCCGCTCTTTGGCGGGGCCGGCCCGCCGCTGGGCTTTGGCCCGATCTCGCCGCTCTTCGGATTCAACATCTCGGAGGCGGCCGGCCGGTCGCTCCGGGAACTGCGCACGCTGCCTCCCTCGCCGAGGCTCCCGAGCATCGACCTTGCGGACGAAGGGAACGAGTTCGTGGTCCAAGTCGAGCTTCCCGGCGTGAAGAAGGACGACCTCGACCTCATCGTCGCCGAACGGTCCGTCACGGTGACGGCCGTCTCGCGTCCGGAGCTCGGCGACGCCGAGGGCACGGTGCTCCTCAACGAACGGGGACCCATCCAGTACCGGCGCACGATCCCGCTCCCGTCCGAGGCGCACACGAGCCAGAGCACGGCTGCGCTGAAAGACGGCGTGCTCACGCTGCGGATCGCAAAGAAGGTGCCGACGGAAGGGCCCCACCGGCTCGACGTCGCGTACGGGTGACGCGCTAGGCGTAGGCGCGCAGGAACTCGGTCGCGCGCCGCGCCGGCCCGTACGCCAAGTGGTGCCGGAGCGTCACGATCTTTGCGCGGACGTCCTCGACCTCGAGGTCGAGCCGTCGCAAGGCATGCAGGATCTCTCGCGCGGGCCCGTCCGACGAGTCAAGCAATCCGTGCATCGTCCCCACCGACGCGTCTCATCGGAGACGCGCGGCATAAGGATTTTCTTTTGGTTCTCCGGGCCGCGCCTATCTTGCGCCAACGTATCGTACGTCGCCGGCGAGGACCGGCGTCCGTCTTCCCTCGACGTCGACGACGAGCGCGCCGGACGGCTCGACGCCGACCGCGACGCCGGTGATCGGGGACGGCCCGCCCTCGATCGCGACGCGACGGCCGATTGTGTCGCTCCGGGCGACCCACTCGGCGACGAGGACGCCGTGCGAGCCTTCGACGAAACGTTCGTAGCGCGCCGCGAACGCCGAAAGGACCGCGCGAAGGAAGGCTTCGAGGTCGACGTGCGCGCCCACGGCGTCCGAGATCGAGCCGGCGGTCCTCCGCAGCTCCTCCGGCAGGGCGGAAAGCGGTAGGTCGACGTTCGCGCCGATCCCCACGAGCGCATACGAAAGCCGGTCGGCCTCGAACCGGTTCTCGACGAGGACCCCGGCGACCTTGCGGCGGCCAAGGAGGACGTCGTTCGGCCATTTGACCCGCGCCGGCGACGCCCCGGTCGCCTCGACTGCGGCCGCGACCGCAGAGCCCGCAGCCAGCGAAAGGACCCCGAGCGACGCCGCGGGCACGTCGGGGCGAAGAAGGAGCGTCGCCCAGAGCCCGCCCCGAGGCGAATGCCACGCGCGACCCTCGCGTCCGCGACCGGCCGTCTGCTCGGCGGCGACGAGGACGGCGCCGTCCGGCTCCCCCGCCTCTGCGAGCGCCCGCATCTCGTCCATCGTGCTCGTGACGCGGTCCCGCCGGATGAGGCGCCGGGGGATCACGCGCTCACCGCACGACCGGGAGCCCGGAGACGAGGCTTCAGGGCCGGTAGCCCCGCTCGTCGATCTCGACCGACGCGAAGCCGGCCGCCTGCACGAGGCTCGTGACGCGGGCGGATTCGGCGGAGAGCCGCGGCACCTCGTCGAGCCCGACCTCGATGCGCGCCGTTTCCCCGAGGCTCCGCACGCGGACCTGTCGGAAGCCCAGGGCATGGAGCGCGGCCTCGGCCCGCTCGATCCGGGCGAGCTTCGCGACCGTGATGGGCTCGCCGTGGGGGATCCGGCTCGAAAGGCACGCCATGCTCGGCTTCTCGGCCACCTGCAGCCCCAGTTCGTGCGCAAGGGCACGAACTTGGGGTTTATCGAGCCCGAGTTCGAGTAGGGGAAACCAGATGCCGGCCTCGCGCATCGCCCGATGCCCGGGCCGGTGCTCGGAAAGGTCGCTCACGTTCACGCCCATCGCGACGGCGGAGCACCCGAGCCCCCTTGCGACGACGGCGACCTCCGCGCTCATCTCCTGCCGGCAGAAGTAGCACCGGTCCGTCGGGTTCGCGACGTACTCGGCCCGCAGCATCTCGTGGCTTCGCACGACCTCGTGACGGATGCCGATCGCGCGGGCGAGCTCGACTGCGGCGCGGAGCTCGGCCCGGGGGAGCGACTCGGAGTCGACCGTCACGGCGACGGCCCGGTCGCCGAGAGCGCGGGCGGCGGCCGCCGCCAGCACGGCCGAGTCGACGCCGCCGCTGAACCCCACCGCGAGGCTTCCCTTTTCCTTCATAGCGGAAAGGAGCCGGGCAAGAACGTTCATCATATCCCAGAGCGGGGCTCGCCTTTAAGCCGGTTTAGGCCAGGTTGTCCTCGACCTCGAACTGGAGGATGCCCCATTCCCGGGTGTGCGTCGCGACCCCTAGGCTCACAGGGCTCGCCGGCATCCGGGTGCGCTCGACCTGGACCCGGATGACCGCGTTCTTCGGGAAGAGGAGCGGTCGTGTCGCCGTGACATGTTCGGCCTTCACGGTCTCGTCGTCGATCTCGAGGACGATGCGCCGGGCCGAGACGACCTCGCCGTTCAGGGTGACCTGCGGCGGGGCCACGAGGGTCGCCGTTGCCAAGGTGTTCTGGAGCTTGAACTCGAAGCCGCCGTTGAACGACTCCAGGCTGCTTTTTACATAAAGCCGCCGGAGCATGAACGAAGGTACCCGCATCATCGGGGACGTACGCCCTAACGCCGCACATCCCAAGAATCTTTCCCCGACGATAGCAAACGTTCGCCATTCTTGACCATTAGCCGCTCATCTGTATCCTGATAATGCTATAGAATGAAACATTGTTGAGTATATTGGGGTAATGATTGCTTCGAAAGTAGTACCACAATATATAAAGAAGAACCACCGGCTCCCCGTGTCTAGAGGGCGCGACCCCCCGTCCTTGCCTCTTGGCAGGAACCGATTCCCGCCTCTTCCCAACAGCCTCCCCGGGTGCGCCCTCTTCAAGGGATGAGGAGGTCCGGGCGGAGAAGGACCCCTTCTCCTCCCGGGCTCCTTCGTCCAACCCACGAAGTCGCCCGTTCGATCCGGGCCGGGGGCCCTCCCCCGATCCTTACCCTTCCCTTCGGCATGTTTTAAGCCTGCGACCCCGCGTCCCCCCTCCATGCCTCGCCCGATCGTCCTCTCCGCGATCCTCGTCCTCCTTCCGCTTTCAGGCTGCCTTGAAGCCGACCCGGGGCCCGCCCCGGGGACCGACGGCGACCGGGCTCCGGGCGAGCCGACCGCCTTCTCCGAGCCCCTCCTCATCGACGCGGTCCGCGCCGGCGGCGAGCCGGTGATCGCGATCACGCCGAAGGGCACCATCATGGTCTCGGCGCACCCCGGGTTCACCCACACGCAGCGCGAGCCCTCGCCGAACCTCGTCGCGCCGAACCGGGGCCAGAGCTTCATCTGGCGGTCGGCCGACGGCGGCGCGACGTTCGTCCACGTGGGGCTTGCCGGGCAGGAGGAGGGTCCGCGCGGGAGCGGGCTCGGCGTCTCGGACCCGGATTTCGCCGTCGACGGCGGGGGCCGCGTGTTCTTCACGGACCTCGAAGGGCTCGCCGCCGCGTCGGTCTCGCGGAGCGACGACGATGGCCAGACGTTCACGTTCGGGAATCCGGTCGCGTCCACATACGGCCCGATCGATCGGCAATGGCTCGCCGCGATCGGCACCGACGTGTACTTCACCGGGAACTACTTCGCGGCCCAGCGGGTCTTGAAGTCGACCGACGGCGGCGCCACGTGGCTCGAGGTCGGGCAGGCGAACTGCGGCGGCGACATCTCGGCCGACCTCGTCCTCGGCACGTTGTACATCGGCTGCGAGGACGGCATCGACGTGTCCGAAGACGGCGGCGCCACGTGGGAGCACCGGGGGCCGGAAGGCGCGGGCTCCGAGCACCGGGTCTTCGCCGAGCCCGCGGTCGACACGGCGGGCGTCGTGTACGCGGTCTGGTCCACCGACGCGGACGTCTTCCTTGCGGCGTCGCCGGACAAGGGCCGGACGTGGGGCCCGCCGATCAACGTCACGGACGCGCTCCCGCGGACCGAGAAGGGCACGCACCTTTGGCCGTGGACCTCCGCGGGCTCGCCCGGCCGCGTCGCGGTCTCCTGGTACGGGACGCCCGAGACCGTGGACCCCGACGTAGCGACCGGCGACTGGTTCGTCTATTCCGCCTTCGTCCTCGGCGCGGACACGGCGACGCCCACGGTCGAGGTCGTGAAGGTCACGCCGACGCCGTTCCACAAGGGCCCGATCTGCCAGTCCGGCACCGCCTGCCAGGCCTCCGGGAACGACCGCCGGCTCGGCGACTTCTTCGAGACCGCGATCGATCTTTCCGGCCGCCTCAATCTCGTCTGGTCCGACACCGAGGCCGTGCCGGACGCGATCAGCCATCCGATGTTCGCGAAGCAGACCGCGGGGCCGCGCTTGCTTCTCCCGGGCGACGTGCTTCGGACCGGTTGATCGTGATAAGTGATGGGTGATGCGGCGCGTCACTCATCACCCGTCACAGGGAGCGTCAATCAAACGTCGTCTCCAAAATCCGTTTAAGACGCCCCGGAATAGAAGAGGGTGGGAAGGGCCCGCCTTCGCTCTGGTGGGGACGGAGGCGGGGCCCGACTCCGCTCCCGAGCGCGGGCGCAAGCGCGAGGCGCAAGGGGAAGGGCGACTTGGACGATCAACCCGCTCCAGCCTCCACACCAGCCTCCGTTTTGCGGAGCGGGACTTTGCGCGCGCCGGCGGGCCCCGGGACGGGGGCCACCAAAACACCTATGCCGGGCCGCGCCGAATGCGCTTGTGCGCCGTGCGCCCGCGTTGCTCGCCGTCGTCCTCCTCGCAGGTTGCGTCGGCCCGCCCGCCGACGATGAGGGCACGGGCGGGGCGAGGGCCCTGCGGTTTGCAGACCCGGTCCGGCTCATGGACGCGGGATGGGCGTCCGAACCGAACGTCGTCGTGCATCCGGACGGTCGGACCGCGTTCGTGGTCGCGGCCGGCTCCGGTTCGGCCGGTCCGAACGTCGTCGACGGCGACGTCTTCCTCTGGCGCTCCGAGGACGCGGGCGATTCGTGGGAGGCCGTCCGGACGCTCCGCGGATCGCCGCTTCCGCCAAACCCCGCCGCGCGGTTCTGCTCGTGCGACGCGGACGTCGACGTCGCCGCGGACGGCCGCGTCTACATCGCGGACTCGTGGAAGGGGCCCCTCGGGACCGGAAACTTCGTCGTGCAATCGAGCACCGACCGCGGCGAGACGTGGAGCCCCGGATCGCCCGTCACGGCGCCGTCGCCCTACACGGACCGGCAATGGATCGTGCCCGGGTCCGGCGCCGTGGTCTACCTTGCGTATCGCGCGTTCGGGATCCCCGCGGGCCTCTGGATGAGCCGCAGCGAAGACGCCGGCGCGCGGTGGAGCGGCTTCTTCCCGGTCGTCGACGACTCGCAAGGGACGCCCCACCCCGGAAAGCCTCGCCTCGTGGGCGACGCGCGTCTCCTCTTCCCGTACGCCCTCGTGCGCCCGACGGCGACCTACTACGAAGAGCCCGCCGAGATCCGGGTCGCGATCTCGGACGACCGCGGGGAAGGCTGGCGAACGGTCGCCGTCGCCGACGAACCCCACGGCACGGGCGGCATCTGGCCCGTCGAGATGGCGGTGCGCGGCGACGAGGCCCGGCTCGTCTGGAGGTCGCGCGGCGCCGACGGGACGGTCGGTCTGCGTTCGGCCGCGAGCGTCGACGGGGGCGCGTCGTGGTCGAGTCCACAAGCGCTCACGCCGGCGCGCGAGAACCACCTCCTGCCGTGGGCCGCCTTCGCGCCGGACGGCACGTTCGCCGTCGCCGCCTATTCGGCGAGCCGCCCCGGCGACCCCGCAGAGATGCCGCCGGAGACCCAGTGGTTCCCCACGCTTCTCGTCGTCCCGCCGGATCCGTCCCGGCCGCCGACCGCGGTGCGCGTCACGGAGGCCCCGTCGAAGGAAGGCGCTCTTTGCGCGCACGGCGGGCAATGTCGGAGCGACCGCGAACTCCTGGAGTACTTGAGCGTGGCGGCGCTCGCCGACGGGCGACTCCTCGTCGCGTCCACCGCGGTGGTCGACGGAGAGGCCCGCGTCTTCGTGGCGCGCACCGACGCGCCTCCCTGACTTCGGAGGTCGGCGTTTCTATGCGTCGCCGGGTCCGGCGCTCTCCCCGGACTCCCCCGCCGTCGGCAGCGTCGTCTGCGTCGTCCCCTCGCCGCTTGCCTCTTGCGTCTTGCCGTCGGTCTTCGCCGGCGGCAACGCGACCCCGGCCACGTCGGCAAGATGCCGCCGGATCGCCTCGCGGTCGGTCGCCGGGATGCCGAAATATTCGGGGAACGTCTCGGACGTCGTGATCATGTAGGAGAGGCCGTGCTCGCGGGTCGCCACGAGCCCGAGCTCCTTCAACTCGTGGACGTGCTCGTAGACCTTGGATCCCACGAGGTCCTTCAAGTCCGCCTGGAGGATCGGCTGGTGGAACGCGATCAAGGCGAGCGTCTTCAGGAGCTTCATCGGGACCTGCATCGGGGCAAGGTGCCGCGCGTGCTCGGCGTAAGACGCCTTGAGCTGCATCGCGAACTTCTCGCCGGCCCGCGCGACCTCGAGGCTCGACTCGGCCGCCTTGTACTTCTCAATCAAGACCGGCAGCGCCTTCTTCACCTCGGTCACGGAGAGGCCCGTCTTTTCCGCGATCTCCTCGACGAGGATGGGCTTGCCTGCGGAGAACAGCGCGGCCTCGACGATGAGCGGCACCGGAAGGTCGGAAGGCGGAGGGGCCTTCGGGGCGGGCTTCGGGGCCTCACGGTCCGGCGCGGTCTCCATCGTCGCGGTGCTCATGGACCCGTCTCCTTTTCAGTCTTGTCGTTCGGAAGCTTCGCCTGCTTCGGCTTCTTTCCCGCCTCGGCCTCCGGGGTCTTCGAAGGCAGGAGCTTCGGGTCGATCAAGGGTCCGTCCGCGTGCGGCGCGATGTTCTGGACGTAGATGTCCCCGAACGGGAACTCCTCCTGCCAGACCTTGATCCGGGAGCCGGCGGCAAGGAACAGGACGCCCACGATCGCTTGGAGGAGGTCGTCCTTCGTCGAGTCGTGGAGCATCGTCAAGGGGATCGGGTCCCCGTTGTGCATCTTGATCCGCCGCCACACCTCGCGGATCTCGCCTTCGAGGTCCTCCTTGTGGAGCTTGCCTTGGAACGCGGTCTTCTTCCACTCCTTGTACGCGAGCCGGTCCGCCTCGCGCTTGTCGGAAAGAAGCGCCCGCGCCTCGGCCTCGTGCTTTGCCTCTTCGAGCGCCTGCACGAGCTCGAACAGGGTGACCTTGCGGTCGCCTTGGTGGCGCACCTTCTCGTCGATCGGCGTCTCGCCGCCGAGCACGGTCTGCGTGTACGCGTAGGCGCCGTCGTCGGTGAGCCATGGGGCCGATGGGAGGTCGTCCCACGCGGCGCCCTCGGGCGCGGGGGGAGGCGGGGTCGCCTTCACGACGATCGCGTCGCTTTGGAGCTTCAGCACCGTCCAGGCAAGGAGCACGATCCGGCCCGCCGTGATGAGGTCCACCTCGGGCGATTCGCGGATCTTCTTTGCGTACACCTCGGCGAACCGGGCAAGATCGATGTTCCACGGGTCGAGCTGGTTCTCGAGGCAGCACTCGAACGTCAAGGCGATCGAGCGGTCGAACGGGTCCGTCATCGAGACGTGGCTGCCCTCGTTCCGGGTCTCGAGCATGCGGATGTATCCGCTGATCCGGTCGACGGTCGACGCTTCCTCCGCCATCGCCTTGTGCCACAAGAGATGGTTCAGGAGGTCGGCCTGGACCTGGATCTCGCTCACGCCGCGTGCACCTCGCGGATGGGCGAAGGCGACGGCGAGGGCGAAGGCGAGGACGACGGCTCGACGATGTCGTCGATCTTCACGTTGCCCACGATCTCGGAGAGGCCGGACGGTGTCAGCGTCACGCCGTAGACGTGGTCCGCCTCCTTGAGGGTGACCTTGCGGAGCGAGACCACCAGGAACTGCGCCCGCTTCGAGTTCCCCTTGATGAGGCGCGCGACGAGCTCCGAGTTGATCCCGTCGAGGTTCTGGTCGACCTCGTCGAAGAGGTAGAACGGCGACGGCTGGTACTCTTGGATCGCGAGGATGAACGCGAGCGCCGTGAGCGACTTTTCGCCGCCGGAGAGAAGCTCCAGCCGCGAGACCTTCTTCCCCTTCGGCCGGCTCTGGACCAAGAGGCCGCCATCGAACGGCCGCTCCTTGTTCTCGAGGACGAGGTCCGCCTCGCCGCCCTCGGAGAGCTTCGTGAAGATCTCGGCGAAGTTCTTCCGGATCTCGTCGAAGACCTTCACGAGCCCCTCTTTCTTCCGCGCCGTGATCTCTTCGACCAGGGCCACGAGCTCCTTCTTCTGGTCTTCGAGGCGGGCGAGCTCGGTCTCGAGCTCCTGCTTCCGCTTCGAAAGGTCGTCGAACTGCTGGAGCGCCTGCATGTTCACGTCGCCCAGCGCCCGCAGCGTCGCCTCGAGCGATTTCACGCGGGCCTTCAGGTCCTCGACCGCTTCCGTCGCCTTCTCCGGGATCGGCACCCCGAGCGCCGAAAGCTCGGCCTCGATCTCGGCGCGGGCCGCCTCGAGCTTCGGGATCTCGCCTTCGAGCTTGAGGACCAGGTCCTGCGCCGTGTCGATCTTGTCGCGGAGCTTCTCGAAGTCGCCTTCGAGGTCCACCTTCGCCTTGTAGGCCTTCTCCTTCGCCTTCACGAGCTCCTTGTTCTTCTTGCCGAGGGCCTCCTCCATCGACAGGAGCACGCGGAGCTCCTCGTCGTGCCGGTGGGCGAGCACGTGGTGCTCTTCGACGACCTTCTGCTCCTCGGCGATCTTTCCTTCCGCGGCCGCGACGTCGCGCTCGCGCTCGCCGCGGCGCTCCTCGACGATCTTCTGCTCGACCTCCTTGGTTTTCTGCGCGCTCTCGACCTCGAGGACCCTCGTCTGGAGGGCGCGCTCGTCGTCTTGGAGCTTGACGAGGTCGTCCGCGAGCTTCTTTGCCGTCGCCTTAAGGAGGGACTTGCCCTTCTCCTCGCGGGCCGCCTCGAGCTCGGCGTTCCGCCGGTCGATCTTCGTAAGCTCCGCGCGGAGCCCTTCCGCCTGTTTCACGGACGACGCCAAGTCCTTCTTCGCGGTCTCGGCTTCTTCCTCGCTCTGGGTGAGCTTCGTCGCAAACTCGGTCTTCTTCCGGGAGAGCTCCTCGATCCGGGCCGTCTTCGTGCCCGATTCGCCGGAGAGGTCGCGGAGCCTGCCTTCGAGCTCGGCGATCTCGTCGCGGACCGTCGAAAGCTCCGAAAGCAGCGCCTCCTGGTGCGTCTGGGCGGCGCGGAGCTCCTTTGCCGCCTTGTCGAGCGAGGCCGCGGCCGCGGCGCCCCACTTCAGACGGTTCTTCCCGTCCGGCGTCGAGCCGCCGGTCATGGCGCCGTCCTCGGAGACGAGGTCGCCGTCCATCGTGACCATGCGGACGCCGCCCATGTGGCGGCGCGCGCTCTCGAGCGAGCCCATGATGAGCGTGTCGCGGAACACGTACCAGAACGCGGCGCGGTATTTTTCGTCGAACTTCACGAGGTCGATCCCGTACCCCTTCGAGTCGGGCTGCCGCGCGACCATCAGGGACTTGCCTTGGGGCCGGCCCACGATCATCCGGTTCAGGGGCAGGAACGTGGCGCGGCCGAGCTGGCGCCGCTTCAAGACGTCGATCGCGCGCGCCGCCGCGGCGTCGTCGTCGCAGACGATCGCCATCATGCGGCCGCCCGCCGCGACCTCGAGCGCGGTCTCGTACTTGGGGTCGACACGGCCGAGCTCCGCGATCGAGCCGC
>JBQTJL010000236.1:0-8772 GCA_052387135.1 Methanobacteriota archaeon
GGACGAGTTCCTCGCCCACCTCGACGTCGTGAAGTCGGGCGAGATCCTCGACCTTCTTTGCGACCTCCGGGACGCGGGGACGACGATCGTCCTCGTCCTTCACGACGTGCCGCTTGCCTGCGAATACGCCGACCGCGTCGTGTTCCTTCGGGACGGCGCGGTCGCGGCCGACGTCCCGGCCTCGGACGTGACGCCGGAGCTCGCCCAATGCATCGCAACTCCTCGACGCTCGTCGGGGTGCTTCTCGCCGCGTCCATGGTAGGATTTTGGGACGTCGGCCTCTTCGAGGCCGACTGGGGGCGGGGCGCGCGGAACCTCGCGACGTTCTCCGGCGACCTCTTCCCGCCCGAGACCGACGCCGACCTCCTCGCGACGCTCGGCCGCGGCGTCCTCGAGACGCTCGAGATGGCGTTCCTCGGCACGCGCCTCGGCGCCGCCGGCGCGCTTCCCCTTGCGGTGCTCGCCGCGCGCCCGCTCTCGGCCGGGGTGGTGGCCGGCGCGGTCCGCGTGTTCCTCGCCGTCGTCCGCACCATCCCCTCGCTCCTTTGGGCCGTGGTCTTCGTCGTCCTCTTCGGCCTTGGGCCGCTTGCCGGGACCTTCGGCATCGCGGTCTACACGCTGGGGTACCTCGGGAAGCTCTTTGCCGAATCGATCGAGGGCGTGAGCCCGGAGGTCGTCGAGGCGGTCCGCGCGACCGGCGCATCGCGCGTGCAGCTTGCGCGCCATGCGGTCCTTCCCGAGGTCGCAAACAGCCTCGTCTCGCAAGGCGTCTTCATGTTCGAGTACAACGTCCGCGCCTCCTCGATCGTCGGCTTCGTCGGCGCCGGCGGCATCGGGTTCTACCTCGTGCGGTACCTCGAGCTCCTCGAGTACGGGAAGCTCGCGACCGCGCTCCTCGTGCTTCTTGCCGTGGTCCTCGCCGTCGAATACGGCGGCACAAAGTTCCGACGCCGCTATCTTCCGGACGTCATGACGGCGCCCGCGTGAATGCCGAGAAGCGCAAGGATAAGGTGCCCGGCGAACGTTCGGGGGGCCATGGCCTCGGGAGACGCGCCCCCGCCGATGCCCGGCTGGGTGAAGGCGTTCGCGATCGTCCTCGTCGTGCTCGTCGTGCTCGCGTTCCTTATCGCGGCGCTCGGCGGACCCGAGCATGGCCCGTTCCGGCACATGCCATGACGTTCTCCCCTCGCGTGCGGAAGGGAGTCCTCGCCCTCCTTTCGCTCGGCACCGGGATCGTCGTCTCGCTCGGGACGCGGTGGGGGCTGTTCCGGCACTATTGGGTCGTCCTGTCGCTCGTCCTCACGACGCTCGCGGTCGCCGTCCTCCTCGTCGAGACCCGCGTCATCGCCTCGCACGCATCCGTGGCGCTCGACCCGGAGTCGTCCGCGGCCGACCTCGCGGCACTCGGGAACACGGTGCCGCACTCGATCGGCGGGCTCGTCGTGGTCGTCGTGCTCGGGGTCGTCCTCGCGCTGAACGTCTACAAGCCTGCGGGCGTGACGCCGTACGGGTGGCGGAAGGAGCGCGAGAGGACCCGCGAGGAGCGTACGTGACGCGGGTGCCTCATCCGGACCGCATGTCGTCTTCCGGCGGGGCGACGGCGCCGACCGCCCTTCGCCCGATCTCGAGCGAGCACGACGGGTGCGTCCGGCAGTGCGCCTCGCACGCGCTCGCATCTCCCGCGTCGAGGTAGGCCAAGTGGCACACCTCGCACGCGTGGACCAGCCGACCGGCGAGCCGCGACTCGCGGACCATGGTGGGGGATGCGGTGCGGCCTACATCAAGTGGACGGCGGCCCGGTGCCGCTCGAACGCCTCGCGGCCGTGGAAGGTCTGCCCGCAACACGAGAGATGCTCGTGCTCGTGCGCGTGCGCTTCCGCCGCGGGCTTCGGCGCGTGGTGCTCGCGGGCGTGCGACTCCAACGCGGCCTTCGTCGGGAAGGTCCCGCCGCAGGCCGCGCATCCGAACGTCTCGCTCTTTCCGGACAACCGGTCTAGGATTCCCATAAGGGTCGCGTCCTTCTCCGTCGCGCGTCTTCGAAGGAGCTTTCCTTGCTCGGTCCGAGGGCGGGTCCAACCGTTCGTGTGTCCTCCTCGATGGGTTGAACCAGACGTCGAACCGCCGGAGCGAGCCATCAAGGGTCCTCGCGTCGGATGAACGGCGATGACTCCTAGTTCCGTCGAAGCCGCGACCGCGAAGAATTTCCGCCAGATCGTCCTCGAGAGCGAGGTCCCCGTCGTCGTCGACTTCTGGGCCCCTTGGTGCGGATGGTGCCGCAAGCTCGCTCCCGAGCTTCCCGCCGTCGCGGCCGCCCTCGGGTCCGGCATCCGCGTCGTGACGTTGAACGTGGACGACGAGCCGGGTTTGGCCGAGACGCACGGCGTCCAGGGGTTGCCCACACTGAAGATCTTCTGCGGCGGCGAGGCCGTGAGCGAGATCGTAGGGTACCTCCGGCCGCAAAGCCTCGAGATGGCGATCCGTGAGGCCGTGCGGCAGGTGCCCTGCGCCGCGCAAGGGCCCACGTGACGTAACCTCCTTGAGGGTCGGCGGCCATCCGGCGCCCGTGCCTGCCGTCGAGATCCGGATCCGGGCGCCGCCGGAAGACGTCTGGCGGGTCGTCGGCCAACATTGGGGCGACGTCCATCGCATCATCCCGAGCCTGTCCTCCTCCCGGCTTCTTACGGATGGCCCCTTGGGACCCGGCGCGACACGGTCCTGCCCGCTGAAAGAGCCGCTCGCCGGCATCCGCGAGGTCGAGGAGCGGGTCACCGAATGGGTGGATGGCCGCTCGTTTTCGTACGTGTTCGACCGGCCGCCTTGGCCGATGGCGAGCATCACCAACCGATGGTCCCTGGAAGGGGCTCCCCACGAGACCGTCCTTACGCTTGCGCCGTCGCTGCGCATGCGGGGCGGTCGATTTACGCAATGGCTGGCGCGCCCGATGCTGTGGTTCCGTTCGCGAAGCCTCGCCAGGGATGTGCCGGCGATGGCTGCGGCGATCGAGGCCGAGTGCGAACGATCGACCGAGACCGGCCCGACGCCCTGAGCGTGCCGCCCCGGACCCCGAGTCCTTCAGCGGGCGTCGGCGCCGGGATCGTCTTCGGCCTCTACGGCGGCGACCCGACGGTCGCGATGATCGGCTCGATGATCGACGCCGGGGTCGGCGCCGGCTGGGCCCTGCACCTTGCCATCGCCGCCTTCATCGGCGCGGTCTACGGCGAGTTCGGGCAGCGCCTGTCGCCCGGGCCCCTTGTCTGGCCGGTACTGGGCGTCGCCTACGGCGTCGTCTGGTGGGGCCTCGGGCCGCTCCTCCTCATGCCGCTCATCATGGGGATGCCGGAGATGGTCTTCCTCGTGGGCCCGGTGCAGATCGGGAGCCTCTAGGGACACATCCTCTATGGTGCGATCCTGCAGGCGGTGGGGCAGGCCGCGATCGAAGTCGCCCCTCCGCCTGCCGCGACGGGAATGAGCTTCGAACCCAAATCCGCTTCCCGAGCGGGATCGCTTCGTCGAGGGTGAGCAGCGCGATGGCGCCTCGCAGCAACTGCGCGTCCGCTCACTGAAGGTTATTTCGGGCTCAGCGTCCTACGTACTGCAGAAGGTATAGTGCATGCCTGGCTGCTGCGCCCTGCCGATCACGCGCGACGGTCGGACCGTCCGCTTCTGCCCCGAATGCCTCGAACCCGGAGAGCGTGTCGCATGGACAACCGTCAATGCGGTGTTGAGACCAGAGGCCGCCGGGAAACTCGATTCCAGCGCGTCCTATCACTTCTCTCCGCGACGCGAGTGCCCGGTCCCGTACCTTGGCGCCGGCCCTTCCAGCGTGGCGCGCAAGGACGAGGCGCGCCGTCGCATCGGCGAGAAGGAGGCCGAGGCCCCGATTCCGGTCTGTTATTGTCTTAAGGTGTCGGAAGGACAGATCGTGGCAGAGGTCGCGGAGAAGCGATGCTGCCGTACCCTGCGCGACGTCGAGCGCGCGACCCGCGCCCGCACGGGCCGCGCCTGCCACGTCATGAACCCGCGGGGCCGCTGCTGCGGGCCCCAAGTCCGGCGCGCGATCAACAAGGGCCTCCGGGCGATCGGAGAGCCCGAGATCCCGGTCGACCCGCGAGAGACCGAAGCGGAGGACGCTCTCTGTTGCGGCGCAGGAAATGCGAGGTGATGCCATGACGAGGAAGGTGTATCTCTGCGGAAAGGACGGCTGCTGTCCGGCCTTGGAATTCGCGAAGGAAAGCGTGCTCATCGGGGAAGCGGGCAACCTTTGCAAACTGAGCCTCTCCGAGTGGAACGAGCTTCGCGCCCTCATCCGGACCGGCCGCCTTTGAAGACCGCTCGAAGGCTGGCGAGTCGCCGCCGCGCACGGATGGGTCGGCGGCTTGGTAGGGCCGACGTCGTCACCGCAACCTTCTTATCTCGGGAATGCACGTTTCAATTCCTGTTGAATTCAATAGCGCTTGAAACGGAGCCGCGCCCATCCCGCGCGAAGGCATACGCCCTCATGGGGGCAGGACTCGTGGCCTGCCCCTGCCACTTTCCTCTATGGGTGGGGCTCCTTGCCGGGACGGCGGCCGGCGCCTGGTTTTCCGAGTATTGGATCCCGATCGTCATCGGTTCAGGCGCGCTCTTCCTCGCAGCCGTCTACCGTGGATGGCGGATGCTGGAGGCATGCGACGCGTGCGATGCCGGCGGCCGGAGGGACGACGGAGATGCGTAGCCGCATGGGGCTTCTTTCGGTCCTCCTTTTGACGCCCGTGCTCGCGGGCTGCCTCTCCGCCGAAGACGGGCCAGGCGCGAATCCCGGAACCCTTGAACGTCCAACGCTTCCTCGACCGGGGTGGATCGTGGAGGTGGCCGCCACGGGTCCCGTCACGATGGTGGTGTCGGAGGATGGCTCGACCCTGGCGGCCGCCTCGCTCCTCGTGCGAGAGCGGGCCGGGTTCCTCGTGGTCGTCGACGCCGCGACGGGCAGCGAACGCTTCCGGAAGACGTATCCGTATTCGCTATGCTGCGCGACCCCCGCCCTAGCCGTCGAGGCGGAGGGGCGCCGCGTGTTTGCCGGCGGGAACGCGCTTGCAATCCTCGACGGGACCACGGGGACTGCGCTCGGCTCCTTCGACCTTCCCCGGGACGGCAAGACGTTCCCCGAGGTGCCGGTCGCGGTGGACATCGCCCGCGGGGGCAGCTTCGGCGTAGCCCCCACGTGGCAGGCGAACCACCTCGTCGCAATCGCAGCGGATGGCCGGGTCCTTTGGGATCACGCGTTTGCGGACACGGAAGAGTTCGCCCAAGCTCGCGTGTCCGCCGACGGCAAGACGGTCGCCCTCGCTGCGGCGAGGTCGGGCTCCCTGCACGATGCTTCGACGGGCGCCGCCCTGTTCTCGTACACGTATCGGGGCGCTTCCGACGTCCTTCCCGCGGTGGCGGTTTCGCGCGACGGGTCGCGGTTCGCGACAACGGCCCGCGTGGACGACACGGTGACGCTGTTCATGTTCGACGGCGGCCGCGAGGAGCCTGTATGGACGCGCGGTCTAGGGCGGGGCGAGTTCGTGAACGGCCTGTTCATGACGCCCGACGGGGACCTCCTTGCAGCCTGGACCCCGCAGGTGGCGGTGGTCCTCGACGCGCACGGACGGGTTCTCCACGAGCTGCCGCCGGGCGCTCGGATCCACGCGTTCGTGCCGGCCCCTCCGGGAGCACTGCTCCTCGTCGAGGCGGGGGACCGGATCGAGGTCATCCACGCAGCGGAGGGGTTCCGGGTCTCGCACGGGACCCTCCCCACGCCCGACCACTTCCGAGGCGCAGCGCTGACACCGGACGGCGTCGTCGTCGCGACGACGCTATGGCAGGGCAGGAACGCCACGGGCCTCCGCCTCGCCGAGTATCCCCTTGCGGACATCCCATGGGAGGATGGCGCGCCGTGACGCTCGACGCGGTTCTCGTTGGGTTTGCATACTCCGCCGGCGCCGCCTCCTTCTTTTCGCCGTGCGCGGTGGGACTCCTTCCCGCGTACGTCGCGTACTACTTGGGGACGGACCGCCAGGCACCAGGATCCGCACGCATCTCCCTGGCCTCGGGCGTCCTCCATGGGGCGGGCCTTGGAATCGTGTCCTCCGCCGGGTTCTTTGCGCTCTTTCTCGCGGTGGGGCTCGTCGTGTCCGCGGTCGGCACCGCCATCCTCGGGCCCTACCTCGTCTGGACGAGCCGCATCATCGGCGCCGCCATCGCGATCGTGGGCCTCGCACTCGTCTTCGGCCGGAGCTTTTCCATGGCCCCGCGCCTTCGGTTCACGCCCCGGAAGTCGGCCGGGTCGCTGTTCGGTTTCGGAATCGCGTACGGGATCGCGTCCCTCGGCTGCACCCTGCCCGTGTTCCTCGCAGTCGTCCTCGGATCCTTCGCTTCGGGGTCCTCGACGACGGGGTTGCTCGCGCTCGTCGCCTACGCGGCCGGCATGTCCTCCTTCATGGTGACGCTCTCCATCCTCCTCGGGGCGTCAAAAGAGACGGCGAAGGCGTTCCTGTCGCGCGCGGTGCCGGTCATCGAACGGGGAAGCGCCCTCGTGATGGTCGCCGCCGGCGCGTACATCTTGTACTACTACACGGTCGTGATCGCGTGAACCAGGAGTGCGAATGAGATGGCAGGAAAGGACGTGCGAGAGCGGGCGGAGGCCGCGGCGCGCCGCGAGCGGACCAGGAAACTGATGGCCGGCGCACTCTCTGTCGCGGCTGTGGCCGGTCTGGTGGCACTCGCGAAGGCCGGCGTGTTCGGCGGCGCCGGTGGTCACGAGGAGCCGGCCCCGGATTTCAAGCTACTTGATTCGGAAGGAATAGAGTTCCATCTCGCGGCGACGCACGGGACCGCGCGCGTGCTCTTCTTCATGACGTCGAGCGACTGGTGCCAGCCGTGCAAGGTCATGACCCGGGGTCCGTTACGGGATATCCAGGCCAAATACGGGTCCCACGTGACGATCTTGTCGATCGAGATGCTCCCGGACGACCGAAGCGACGAAGACCTGAACGCCTATGAGGCGCAGTGGGGGGCGACGTGGCCGCACGCAAGGGACACGGACGGCGTGGCGAGGCTCTTCGAGGTGCGTTTCCTTTCGACCGTGGTGATCCTGGATCCGGGCGGCATAGAACGGTTCCGCGGTGGGGACCCCCCCACGGACGTCATGAGGAGGGTCCTTGACGAAATGGGCATCGAGGCCACGGAGGGTCCGGCATGAGGCGTAACGAGCGACGACTCCAGGAGGCATTCTTCCGGGCGCTCGCGGACGAGACCCGGCTACAGATCATCGACGCGATCCGCGACCGCGGGTCGCTCAACGTAACGGAGATCTGCCGTGTGGTGCGGAAGCGTGCGCCGCTCGTCTCGCACCACCTCGCGTGCCTCCGGGCATGCCACCTCGTGTCGAGACGACGGAACGGCAAGTACGTCGCGTACGCGCTGAACGGCCGGTCGAGGATCCGCCGCCTTCTCGCCTTGGCGTCGCAACACGTCGAGGAAGCTGGCGCCGACATCGCGTCTTGCAACATCGTCGGGGCGAGCGTCGCGGGCTCGAAATTCCGCGGCCGACGGACCAGGTCCTGATCCCTTCCTAAGGACTCCATGATGCGGGGTGGATTGACTCCGCGGTCGCGGGGGTCACGCGTACATGGAAGGCTCCGCCGGTCCCCGCCGTTCTTGGACCTTTTTCGCGGCCCGACGCGCGTTCTCTTCGAGGGGCGTCGTGTCGAGCGCGATCCGGACGAGCTTCACGACCGCGCCGAGGAGCCGCGATGCTGCCGCGGTGTCGGGCTCGTCCGGGGTCGCGGGGGTGAGAAGGGCCACGACGTTCGCGTCCCGTTCCAGGCCTTCGAGCAGCGCAGCGCCGCCAAAGCCCGCCATGGCGCCTCGTCCGAGGCTTGAAACGCCCGCAGCCTCCGCGTGCATGCCGGCATCCGGTCCGACCCCGCTTGCGATCACGGGCGGTGCGCCGGCGCCGGCGTGCGGCCGCAGCGCATCGAGCAGGACGACCGCGCGGGCGCCCACCTGGGCCAGGGAGGACACGAGGGCCTGCGCGAACTCGGCGGCCCGCTCGGCCACCACGGAAACGTCGGCCGTGATGACGGCGACGTGGCGGCACGACGACCCGGGGCCGCAGACCTCCGGGCCCCCGTACACCACCATCCGCGCACCGGCGGCGCCCCTTCGCGCGACGACACCGGGCGTGCCGGCGCTTGTGTGGACGGAGCCGACCTGCTTGAGGCGGAGCTGGTCCATGACGAACTGGGCGGCGATGGTGCCGACGAAGCCGGCGCCGGGGACCGCGACAAGGACGAGGGCGTCGTCGAAGACACCGTTCTCGATGTCGAGTTCGTGGGGGCTGGTCACGTCTTCACCAGCGCACCGGGATCGGGCGGCGTCGTCTCGGTCTTCTTCGCGTCGGGTTTTGGCGGCGGCGCGCAGCCGGAACCTCCCATCGTGGTTCACGTCCTGTTGTTCGTCTCCTCGGGCCTCGTCCAGATGGCGCGGCCCAGGTCCATGGCCTCCTCGATCGTGAGAAGCGCCACGTCGGGATGCGAGGGCCCAGCCCCGGCCTCCTGGAACGTGATCTCGGGGCAGACGGTTTCGCAGATTTTGGCGTCGAGATCGGGGTCCGGAACCGAGATCCGCAGCCGTGCCACGCTGCCCGCGTGGAGCCTGCCCCCTCGGATGGCGAGGCGTACGGGCTTCCGGGATCCAGAGACCGTGCTTTCCACGTCCGCGTCGGCCCTGAGGGCGGCGGGGATTCCC
>JBQTJL010000237.1:0-7761 GCA_052387135.1 Methanobacteriota archaeon
CGGCGGCAAGCCAGCGCCCGGTGGCGGAGGTGGGTCTGACGCGACGAGCGTCTGGGTGGGTGGGCCCGCTCGATCGTGCGCCCCCCAGCCCGCGCCCCAACGCTCCGCCCGGCGCCGAAGGCGCCGCTCCGCCGGCAACGAGCACGAGCAGAGCCCTCCGCCCGCAATGCACAGGAACCCGGCGCTCCGCCCGGCGCCGACGGCGCCGCTCCGCCGGCACCGCACAGGAGCCGGGCCGTCCGCCCTCGTTTCCCATCCATATCGAGGAGACTTAAGTCGCGCGTCGGGCAGAGCCGGAGGCATGTCGCTCTCGCGGCTCCTCAAGTCGGAGGAGTCCCGGATGGCCCCGTTCTTCGCGGCGGCCTCGGTCCGCGGATCCCTCGCGCGCGTGACGTCGCAGGATCAGCGGCTTCCCTTCTGAGCCCGCTTCCCGGGCGGACGCCGTCCCCGGAGCCGCGACAGGGTCCACACGAACACGCCCATCAGGCGATGGAACTCCCACGTGGAGAGCGTCGCGCGCCCCACGACGCGGCGGAACGCGAGCCGCGTGTTCTCGACGCGGTGCCCCGGCAGCCCGAGCTCGTCGAGGAGCTCCTCGAATGTCGCATAGAACCTCTCCTTCTCGGCCCGTGCGGCCTCGCGACGGGGACGCACCCTCCGGTCCGTCTGCCGGTAGAGCTCGTAGAAGACGACCGCGGCCGCGTGCGACAGGTTCATGCTGGGGTAGTCGGCGGACGTGGGGACCGTGACGACGAGGTCGGCCGCCTCGATCTCCTCGATGCGGAGCCCGTCGTCCTCGCGCCCGAACACGAGGCCCACGCGGCCGTCGACGGGAGCGACGCGCTCCGCGAGTTCGGCGACCGGCAGGAGGTCGCGCCCGTGACGCTTCGGGTTCCCCGGCACGATGCCGGTCGTCGCGACGGACACGTCGACCCCCTCGAGCGCCTCGCGGAAGGACGCGACGACGCGCGCCTTCTCCACGATCGGGCGCGCGTGGAGCGCCCGCTGCCAGGTCTCGTCGGTGAACGCGCAGGGACGCACGAGGACCAGCTCGTCGAGCCCGAAGTTCGCCATCGCGCGGGCGACGCTTCCCACGTTCCCGGGGAACCGCGGCTCGACGAGGACGACCGTGTAGGACGGCATCAGCGGCGCGACTTGAAGGAGGTTTCCTTCGCTTCGATCCGTTCCGTGTAGGATTCCGGGAGGTGCGTGGCGAGCTCCTCGAGCCGCCTGCGGTGCTTCGCGAACACCGACTTTTCGGCGGTGTCGATGAGCTTGCCGAACTTGCGGCGGTAGTAGATCTGCTCGCCGACGTAATAGCCGGCGAAGATGAGGAGGAGGATCGAGACGATCTGGACGATCCGGTTCTCGTTCCCTTCGGTCACGTCGATCGCGTCGAGGTACTGCGTCGTGAACGCATCCGGGAGGCGCCCGGTGAAGAACGACACGACAAGGAGTGCCACGCCGAGGAGCGTAAGGGACCCGGACAGGGCGAGCATCCAGTTCCGGAGGAACCTGTGGTAGGCGCGGCCGATCGCGGACACGCGACGGGGACGCTGCTCTTCTCATAAAGCGTTTTCGATAGGCGGCCTACAGGAGTCGTGGTAGAAAGATCGGCGCCAGGATGAGGAACAGGATGAAGTACCCCATGACGCTCGTCACGCGCCCCACCTTGCGGTCGACACGGTCGAGGGCCCGCTGCGTCTCGGCGTCGGCGCCCCGGACCTCGAGGCGGTCCTCCGACTTTGCGACGACGACACGGGCGTGGTCGATGCCTTCGCGGCGACGCAGGTAGCCCGTGACCGAGGCGCGGAACATCTGGCCGCCGTCGAGCGGTCCCGCCGGAAGCGCGTTGAAGGTCCCCAGCGCGAAGTTCAGCCAGAAGATCCAGTAGACCGCGTACGCCGCGCCCCAATAGACGCCGGCCGGCAGCGCCGCGAGCGGGCCTCCCGTCACGAAGAAGTCCTGGTAGGGGCCCTGGAACGGCGAGATCCCGTACCGGAGCTCAAAGAACGGGAACGCGACGTAGAACAGGACCCCGGAGACCCCGTTCCGGATCGGGCTTGCAAGCTCGTCGTGGAGGAACGCGAGGACGTCGAGCGAGACCGTCCCCACGCCGAGGAAGCCTTGGCTCCGGAACGCCTCGTCGTTCGCGTCGGGCGCGTTTTCGGCGACGAAGTCGTACCGGCTCGTGAGCACCGCGCGCGTCGCAAAGTCGCGACCGTCCGAGTGGACGGACAGTGTGACCGCCTCGCCCGGGAACCGGTCCGCGAGCGCGTCGTGGAACTCCGTCGCGTTCCGGACCGGCTGTCCGTCGATCGCGCGGACGACCATGCCCGGGGCAAGGCCCGCCGAGGCCGCGGCGGTGCCCGGAAAGACGTCGACGATGCCGACGCCTTCGCCGCCCGCGACGACGGAGGCGGGCGAAAGGAACGCGCTCGAAAGGACCACCGCGGCGACGGCGGCAAGGACGAGGTTCGAGGTGGGGCCGGCCGCGAAGATCCGGTTCTTCACGCGGGTCCGCGCGCGCTGCAGGTCCTCCTCGTCCGGCTCGACGAAGGCGCCGAGCGGCACCGCGACGAAGAGGAGGCCCAACGACTTCACGCGAAGGTCCGCCGCCCGCGCGAGGATCCCGTGCGAGAACTCGTGGATCACGAGGGCGACGACGAGCGCCAGGATCCCGTACCCCAACGGGATCGCCGGGTTCACGCCGGGAAGGCCGAGGAAGAGCTGGACCGACGGCGGGTTGTCGACGAGGTCTTGCCGGACCGCCTCGACGCCGACGATCGCGTAGACCTGGAAGACCAGAAAGAAGAGGAGGACCCCGCCGGCGACGAACGTGAGGACGATCCCCACGTCCGCGAACGCGTTCCAGAACCGACGCGCGCCGGAGAGCCAGTCGATGAGGCGCTTCCCGTACTGGGTGCGCCAGAGGAGGACGAACCCGAGGGCACGGTCGAAGTCGCCCCAGCCGGGCCGTTTCATCACCCGGAGGAGGATGGCCGTGTGGACGATCACGAGGAGAAGGACCACGAAGAACGCGACGCTCATTCCGTGCCTAATCAAGGGTGCCTCCATAAAAAGGTTCGTAAGATTCACGAAACCTTTTCCCGGCGGCGAGCGATTCGTCCTCGGGTAGCATGACCGACTACGAGATCCGGCGGGGCCACTGGAAGAACATCGACGGCGACAAGCTCCCCCAGCTCATCGAAGAGTGCTTCGGGTCGGTGAAGACCGTGGGGCCGAAGACCTACGAGACCTCGTACGGGGCGCTCGCCTCGTGCCGGGTCGAGTTCGCCTCGAACACGCTCCTCAAGATCGAGACCCAGATGGACAAGACCGCCGCCTCGGACGTCGCGAACCAAACGATCCGCTCCTGGAACCAGTTCCTCGAGCGCGCGACGGGCTACAACGCGAAGCAGCGCGGAAAGCGCGCGCAGGAGAAGGCGAAGAAGGCGGCGGCGGCCGCCGGGGGCGAGGACGCCCCGGACGTCGAATGACGTCGAAGACCTCCTACCTCGCGCATCTTAAGGCGTACTACGACCGCGTCGCCCGGGACTCCCGCGCGGTGCCGTCCGGTGACCGGTACTATTCGCCGGGCGAGCTCGCGTCCGTCCCGGCGGGCGCGTACCTCGGCCAAGGCGGAGGGAACCCCGTCGCGGACGCCGGTCTTTCGCCGGGCGAACGCGTGGTCGACTTGGGCTGCGGGGCCGGCCTCGACGCGTTCCTCGCCGGCCGCAAGGTGGGCCCTGAAGGGGAGGTCCTCGGGCTCGACCAGAGCCCCGCGTTGGTCGAGCGCGCGCGCGGCCTTGCCGCCTCCGCCGGGATCCGGAACGTGCGCTTCGAGGCGGGATACATCGAGGCCGTACCCGTCCCGGACGCATTCTTCGACTGCTGCTTGAGCAACTGCGCGTTCAACCTTTCCCCGGACAAGCCGGCCGCCTTCCGGGAGGCCTTCCGGATCCTCGCCCCGGGCGGCCGGTTCGTGCTCGCCGACCTCGTCGCCGGGGCGGAGCACGCGGGCGGCTGGACCCTCACTCCGGAATCCTACGTCGGCTTCCTCCGCCACGCGGGCTTTTCCGAGGTCCGGATCCTCCGCTCCCGGGAATCGCCGCTGATGGTCGAGGGGACGGGGACGCGGGAAGTTACGTTTTTTGCGATGAAAGGATAGAAAGGAGAAAGGCGAACGGAGCGAACGGAGGCGGCTCGCTCCGGTCTCCTCTCCTCCTTTCCCCTTTCCATTCAAGAAGGCGGAAAGAACTCGGTCACGAGCATCAGGTACGCGATCGTGAGCGCCGTACCGAGGAGGAGACCGGCCACGATCTGGGCGAGCGAGTGGGCCTTGAGGCGAAGGCGGGCCCATGCGACCGGCGGGTGCAGCAGCATGAGGAGGGCCGCCCACGGCCATGCGAACGAGAGGAGGACGACGGCGCCGGAGTTCCCGAGCATGTGGACCGACATCTTCCAGCGGAGCGTGATCGCAAGGAGGATCGGCGTGGTCCACACGAAGACCGAGGCCGCAAGGGACAGATGGTAGTCGTCGAAGATCCCCTCGACCGCGAGCCAGAACACCACGTACCCTGCGAGCGCCACCGAAAGGGGGAGGATCCGGTTCCTGCGGCGCGCGACGTGGACCGTGTCGAGGCCGAGCCGCGCGTAGGTCACCGGTACGATGAGCGGCACAACGACGAGGAACAGGAACCCCAAGGCGCTTGCGCCGAGTGAAGAGCCCACGGAGTCGAGGTAATGGAACGATAGGGCGATCCACGCCGCCTCGCCGACGAAGACCGGCGCGAGCACGTTCGAGACGACGAGCGCCAGCCGCTCCGGGTCGGAGAAGAGCCAGGTCTCGCGGACCGGCACCTCGACGGGGAGCTCGGGCGTCTTCATCGGCCGCCGGATGCGAATCGGCGTTGAAGTCGCTTCCGGTGAGTTTTTCGCGGAAGACCCCGTTCGCCGCCCGTGCGCACGAAGCGTCGGCGGTTCCTGCTCGTAGGGATCGCGGCCCTCGTCGCGGGCTGCCTGGGCGCGGAGGGCGCGACCATGCTCCTTGCGACGACGACCTCGGTCCAGAACTCGGGCCTCCTCGACGCGATCCTCCCCACCTTCCGGGACGAGGCGGGGATCGAGGTCCGGGTGACCGCGGTCGGGACCGGACGCGCGCTGGAGCTCGGCCGGCGCGGGGACGCGGACGCGCTGATTGCGCACGCGCCGCGCGAGGAGGAACGGTTCATGGCGGAAGGCCACGGGGACCGGCGGCTCCTCGTGATGCGGAACGAGTTCTTCCTCGTGGGACCCGACGAGGACCCGGCCGGCGTCCGGGGGGCCTCGAACGTGACGCATGCGCTCGCGAGGGTCCGGACCGAGGAGGCGCGGTTTGCGAGCCGCGGCGACGGGTCCGGCACGCACATCAAGGAGCGCGAGCTCTGGACGCTTGCCGGCCTCGACTACGAGGGGGACGTCGCGGTCCCCGGGAACGAGTGGTACGCGAGCCTCGGGCGCGGCATGGGGGACACGCTCTTTGCGGCAAGCGAGATGCGCGCGTACACGCTCACTGACGACGGGACCTTCTACGCGCTCGCGGACCGCCTCGACCTCGTGGTCCTTTCCGAGAACGAGCCGGCGCTCGACAACCCGTACCACGTGATCACCGTCGATCCCCTCCGGCACCCCGAGGTCGACGCGCGGGGCGCGGACCGGTTCGCGGACTGGCTCGTGGGCCCGAGTGGGCAGGCCGCGATCGGCGCGTTCCGGTCGCCTTCGGGCCGGCCGCTCTTTGCGCCCGCGGCCGGGGAGGCACCCTCGTGAGCGCCCTCTCCGCGATCGTTTCCCCCGAGGTCCTCGAGACGACGCTCCTTACCCTCGAGGTCTGCGGGGCCAGCACGCTGCTTTCGGCCGCGATCGGGCTTCCCGCGGGCACCGCGCTCGGGCTTTCGCGCCGCCGCGGGTCCCGCGTCGCCCGCATGGTCGTGCAGGGGCTGTACGGGGTCCCCCCCGTCCTCGCGGGGCTCTTCGTGTTCCTCCTTCTTTCGCGGAACGGCCCGTTCGGCGGGCTCGGCCTGCTCTTTACGCCGGCCGGCATGGTCCTCGCCCAGACGCTGCTCGTGACCCCGCTCGTCTTGGGCCTTACGGCCGCGAGCGTGGCCGCCGTCCCCGAGTCCGTCGTCCTCACGATCCGGAGCCTCGGCGCGGACGGTCCACGGTTCGTCCGCGGCGTCCTCCACGAGGCGCGCCGCGGCGTCGCGTCCGCCGTCCTCGTAGGCTTCGGGCAGGCGATCTCCGAGGTGGGCGCCGTGATCCTCGTCGGCGGCAACATCCGCCACCACACGCGGGTCCTCACGACCTCGATCGTCCTCGAGACCGAACAGGGCCGCTTCGACGTGGCGATCGCGCTCGGCCTCGTGCTCCTCGGCCTCGCGCTCGTCACCGCCGGGCTCCTCACGTTCCTTTCCGAGCGGAGGCCGCGATGACGACGCCGCCGCTCCTTTCGCTCGAGGGGATCGAGAAATCGTACGGAAGCGTCCGCGCCTTGGCCGGCGTCTCGGTCGCGGTGGCACCCGGCGAGGTCGTGGTCCTCCTCGGGCCGTCGGGGTCGGGAAAGTCCACGCTGCTCCTCGTCGCCGACCTCCTCGTCCCCCCGGACCGCGGCGCCGTCCGATGGTACGACCAGCCGATCCCGAGGTCCGGCGAAGGAGAGATCCGGCGCAAGATCGGCCTCGTCCAACAAAAGCCGCCGGTCCTTCGCCGGACCGTGCTCGAGAACGTCGCCTACGGGCTCCGCCTCCGCGGGACCCCGCGGCGCAACGCCGAGCGGGAGGCCCGGGAATCGCTCGCCAAGGTCGGGCTCGCCGAGCTTTCGCTCCGGGACGCAACGGCGCTTTCCGGAGGCGAGCAGCAGCGCGTCGCGATCGCCCGGGCGCTCGCGCTACGACCGCGCCTCCTCCTCCTCGACGAATGCACGGACAACCTCGATCCCGCAAACGCCGCGAACGTCGAACGGCTCGTCCTCGAAGAGGCGCGGGGCGGGGCCGCGGTGCTGCTTGCGACGCACGACCTCTTCCAGGCGCGCCGGCTCGGCGACCGCGTCGCTCTTCTATGGGACGGCCGCGTCATCGAGGAGGGGCCCCGCGATGCGTTCTTTTCCGCGCCGAAGGACCCACGGGCCGTCCGCTTCCTTGCCGGCGAGCTTCCTCTTCCCTAGCCGGGGCCGCTTCTTTTAAGTAGCGCGGCCCCGTTGAGGCGCCGAGAAGATGACGGTCGGGTTCGAGGTATTCCTCACGAAGAAGGCGGACGGCGAGAAGCTCCGGCAGGCCCTCGCGGACGACACCGTGAGCCGCCAGACCATCGTGGTGAAGGACGGCGCGACCTACGGGCTCGAGCAGGGCACCGAGATCACGCTGATCGAAGGGCCGACCGCGGCGCTCGACCACGCGGCGCGCCTGATCTTCGCCTTCGGCGGCCAGCGCGCCAAGGAAGCCGTGAAGCTCCGGCAGAAGATCAAGGAAGAGGAGGACGCGGCCGCGGCCGGTGTCGGCTTCATGTTCGGCTAGCGCCTGGCGCGACATGAGCGCCTTCGGCGCGAGATGAGGCCGCGTCGCGGCCGATATGCGCGGCCCTCCGGGCCGCTGAAATGGGACGGTCGCGTGCCCCATATCGCGCGCATATCCCATTCATTTCCCGCTCATTTCCCGCTCATTTCCCGCTCATGTCCCGCTCATGTCCTGCTCATCCCGCGAAGCTCATACCGTCGTCCAGACGTCC
>JBQTJL010000238.1:0-1719 GCA_052387135.1 Methanobacteriota archaeon
AGCGACGCTCGCTGCCGACGTCCTCGTCGAACGCGGGGTCCCGTTCCGGGAGGCCCACGACGTGGTAGGACGTGCGGTGCGCGAAAGCGCGCCCGGCTTCGGTTCGTTCCTCGCGGTCCCGCCGGAACGGCTCGCGAAGGCGGATCCGCGCCTCGATGCCGCGCTCGTCTCCGAGGTCCGTCGCCGCTGCCTTCCGGCGGCCGTCGCGGCCCGGCTCGGCGTCGATGCGCAGCTCCGGCGGACCCAACAACGGCTCGGCATCCTCGCAAAAGCGGCGGAGGACGCGGCCGAACGGTGCCGCGCCGTCGATCGCCTGCTTTCTCCGTGAGCCTACGCCGGAGCGGCGCGATCGAGGTGTCGTCGGACCGCCTCGACCACCTGGCGCAGGTCCGTAAGACGCGGGATCACGTCGCGCGCGGACTCCGAGACGACGGGCTTCTCCGGATTCACGGCGATCGAGTGGCCCGCGGCGCGGAACACGGGCACGTCGTTCGTGCCGTTCCCCACGTGGATCGTCTCGTGGAGCGTCCAGTGGCGGTCGCGGCAGTAGTCCTTCAGGTTCGCGAGCTTGTCGTCCTTCCCTTGGCGGGCGACGACGAGGCCGTCCGCGACCTTGGAGTCGGCGCAGACCAGATGGTCGAAGCCCTTGAGGGAGAGGACCTCGACCATGAACCGCGGGTTGTCCGTGAGGACCCCGACCTCGAGCCCCAGGTGCTTCAATTCGTGGACCGCCTCGGGGATGTTCCGGATCCACGGGGCCGCGGCGAGTGTTTCGTGCGCCTTCTGGACCTCCATGCCGCGGAAGAGCTCGAACCCGCGCTCGTTCCAGTCGGGAAGCGCGATGCGACCGGCGTCGAGGTCCCGGTCGAGCGCCTGGATCACGGCGCGCTTCCCGAGTCCGGCGGCGACGTGCTCGTAGACGGTGCCCGAGACGAGGGTCCCGTCGAGGTCGATCGTGATGAACCGGTACGGGATCGGAAGGGACGGCGGCCGGACGGGCATCCTACATGCTCCAAAAGGGCGCCTCGCGGCGCTTGATCTCGGTCACGCGCTCGAACACTTCCGTCTCCTCCATCGTAAGCCCCCCGGTCGTCATCACGGACCGCCGGAGTTCGCGCGCGTGGGATTCCGGGATCTCGACGAAGACCTCGTCGCCGGCCGAGATCTGGCGCCCGACCTGCACGTCCTCGACCGAGATCGGGACCTCCTCCCCTTGCAGCGCCTCCTTCACGGATTCCTCGCCGCGTCGGATCGACTTCACGCGGCCCACCACGCGCCCGTCGGTGCGGAGGAACCGCTGCCCGACGCGGAGCCGGCCCACGAGCACGCGGACCCCGAAGATCGCCGGGTTGTTCACGCGGAACACCTTGTCCTCGAGCACCTTGACCTTCCCCGGGAACGTGATCTCGCCGCGAAGGTCCGTCTCGAGCTTCCGCTTCGTCTCGGCGACCCATTCCTGGTACCGGTCGAGGAGCGAGTAGATGATCTTGTCTTCGATCAAGTGCGCGGCCTCGGGGGCAAGCAGCGCTTCGCGCGCGTCCGGGCTCACCTTCACGTTGAACGCGAGGATCACGCGGTGCAGCGGGTCCTTCAGCGTCGTCGCGTCCGTCACGTCGCGCCGGGCGACGTCGCCGACCTGCGCCATCTTCACGGGGATCTCGCGGTTGCCAAGCTCCGCCGCGATCGCCTCGAGGCTTCCCAGCGTGTCGGCCTTCACGA
>JBQTJL010000239.1:0-2120 GCA_052387135.1 Methanobacteriota archaeon
AGGGCGGCGTCTTCAAGAGCCGCGGCCACCTCCGCCTCCATCTCAAGATGGAGGGCGTCCGCGTGCCTGAGAAGAAGGAAGGTGCCTAAGATGGGCCACGGACCCCGATACCACGTCCCGTTCCGACGCCGCCGCGAAGGCCGCACGGACTACCGGAAGCGCCTCGCGCTCCTTCGGTCCGGCGAATCCCGCGTCGTCGTGCGCCGGGGCCTCCGCACCGTGCACGTCCAGTTCGTGTCGTTCGACGCGAAGGGCGACGTCGTCTCGGCGCAGGCGAACTCGCGCGAGCTTCCGACGTTCGGCTGGCAAGGGTTCACCTCGAACCTCCCCGCGGCCTATTTGACCGGGCTCCTCGCCGGGGCCCGCGCGAAGAAGGCCGGCGTCGCGACCGGCGTCCTCGACATCGGGCCCCACACGGCCCAGCCCGGGACCCAGATCTTCGCGGCGCTAAAGGGCGTGCTCGACGCCGGGATCAACGTCCCGCACAGCGACGACGTGCTGCCCGCGACCGAGCGCCTGAAGGGCGAGCACCTGGGGAAGAAGCAGGGCAACTTCGACGCGGTCATCACGGAGATCGGCACGAAACACGGGGTCTCCCTCCAGTTCAAGCCGACGGCCGCGCCGAAGAAGAAGCAGGAAAAGAAGGGCGCGCCCGCACCGCCGCCGAAGGCGGCCGGCAAGGCGCCGAAGAAGGAAAAGAAGAAGGAAGGTGAAGCCTGATGGCGGAACGAAGGCGCGACGCGGCCCCGAAGGCGACACTCGCGGACTGGGAACCGAAGACCGAGCTCGGCCGAAAGGTGAAGTCCGGCGAGATCACGACGATGAGCCAGGCGCTCCGCTCGAGGCTTCCGCTGCGCGAGGCCGCGATCGTCGACATCCTGCTCCCCACGTGCGAGGACGACGTCATCGACGTGAACATGGTCCAGCGGATGACCGACTCCGGCCGCCGCGTCCGCTTCCGCGTGACCGCGGTCGTCGGGAACCGCGACGGCTTCGTCGGGATCGGCATGACGAAGGGGAAGGAGGTCGGGCCGGCGATCCGCAAGGCGATCGACGCGGCGAAGCTGAACCTCATCGAGATCCGGCGCGGCTGCGGCTCCTGGGAGTGCGGCTGCTACACGCCCCACACGGTCCCGTTCGAGGTCACGGGCAAGATGGCCTCTTCGACGATCACGCTGAAGCCGGCGCCCCGCGGCGTGGGCCTCGCGGTCGGCGACGTCGCAAAGCAGGTCCTGCAGCTTGCCGGGATCAAGGACGTCTGGTGCTTGACGAACGGACAGACCCGGACCACGATCAACTTCGCCCGGGCGACGTTCGACGCGCTGCTGCGGACGAGCCAGGTCCGGGTCCGCGACGAGGACAAAGAGAAACTGAAGATCCTCGAAGGGTCGGTGGTCGGATGAGCCCCGCCGCGGTGAAGACGAAGACGCCCCGCGTCTCGCACGTCGCAAAGCCCGCGAAGGTCCACAAGGCCTCGGGCGTCCCGCTCGCGGTCGTCCGCGTCCGCGGCACGATCCGCACGAAGCCCAACATCCGCACGACACTGAAGCAGATGCGTCTCCACAAGACGAACCACTGCGTGATCGTCCCGAAGGACGTGACGTTCCGCGGGATGCTCCAGCTCGTGAAGGACTACGTGACGTACGGCGAGATCGACGCAAAGACGTTCGCGGCGCTCCTTACGTCCCGCGGCTTCCTCCTCGGGGACAAACCGCTCACGGACGAGATGGTCCAGGGCGCGACCGGACTTGCCTCGATCGCCGAGTTCGCGGAGGCCGCCGTCCGCGGCGACGCGAAGCTCTCGGATCTTCCGGTGAAACCGGTCTTCCGCCTCAACCCCCCGAAGAAGGGCTACGGCGGGAACAAACGCCACTTCACCGTGGGCGGCGCGCTGGGGTACCGCGGCGTCGCGATCAACGACCTTGTGGGAAGGATGATCTGATGGGACGGAAGACGTACAAGCTCCGCGGGTCGCGCGAGCACGGCCGCGGCCGCAAGAAGGGCCGTGGCGCCGGACTCCGCGGCGGCAAAGGCATGGCCGGCCGCTGGAAGCACACGACAGTGCACTTCAACCTGTACGAGCCGGAGTCCATCAACACGAACCGGGGATTCCCGCGCCC
>JBQTJL010000240.1:0-2793 GCA_052387135.1 Methanobacteriota archaeon
GCGAAGACGACCGCGACGAGGATCGCGAGGGCCGCCCCTACGGTCGCCCAGCGCGAGCGGGCGAGCGCGTAGGCGGGGACGAGCGAGGCCACGGCGGCCGCGCCGAGGAGGGAGCCGGGGCCCGAACGGGGCGCTTCGCCGGGCCCCGTGGCGTACGGGACGACGAGCACGGCGAGCGCGCCGAGGGGGACGAGGACGACGAGGAGGCCCGCGAGCATCCGGGCCCGCCGGCGCGGCTCGCCCGCGGGGATCCCCGCCGCCGGCTCCGTGAGCCATCGCCACGCGGAGGCAAGCGCGCTCATGGGACGTACGGCCTCTCTTTGCCCCCCTACATGAAAACTCAGGCCACCGTCGGAAACGCGCCTCGTGGCCGGCCCGGCCCTCCTAAGCTTTGCGGGCAAACCGCTAAGAAGGGACCCACGAAAGGTCCGGGCTCACCCGATCACGATCCGGAACATCACGTAGGCCATGATCGTCATCGCGAAGACGTGCTTCAGGCCCGCCTGGGGCTTCCCGGCCTCCATCACGCCCGCGACGAGCCCGCCGCCCACGGCCTGGATCACGGCCGCGTGGAAGAACACCATCTTGAACGCGGCCTCGTCGAACTCCTGGAACGTGATCGTGCCGACCGAGACGCCGGCGGCCCCCTTCACGGCCTTCGAGACTTCGGGGATGAACTGCGCGTCGAGGATCCCGATGACGCCGAGGAACACGAGGAACGCGATGTAGATGATCATCACGTAGATCGACATCGACTGCGTGCGTTCCTTGATGATCTGCTGGATCTCGCGCGCGTCCGAGGCCGCGGCGGTGAGCACGTCCTCGACGTTGCCCCCGGCGGAGGAGGCCTGGTTGATGAGGGAGACCGAGCGCTCGATGAGGGGCGTCCGGACCCGTTTCGCAAACCGCGTGAGGGCGTCCTCGAACGAGATGCCCCACTCGATCATCGCGGCCATCTTGCGGATCTCGGGCGTGAGCGCCCCGTACGTGCCCTTGCTCGCCGTGACGACGGCCTGCGTGAGGGTCATCCCCGCCCGTTTCGACTCGGCGAGGTCCCGGAGGAACTCGGGGAAGCGCCCGTCGATCGCCCCGATGCGTTTCCGTTCCAGGTTCCAGAAGTAGCCGTAGGGGCCGAGGCCCACGAGGACGGCGTAGACGAAGAAATCCGTCCCGTGCTGCTTGCCCACCGTGATCGGACCGAGGCTCGCGACCTGCTCGAGGAAGATGAGGATCCCGAGGACCACGAAGACGAACGCGAAGGTGCCGGAGACGCCGAGGATCGCGAGCCGCTGGACCTCCTCCGGGGCGAGCTTCCGCTTGCCGATCTCCTTCTTCTGTTCGCCCAAGACCTCCTGCGTCTTCTGCGTCCGGAAGTAGAAGTAGACGACCACGCCCACGATCGCGAGCATCCCTGCAAACGACACGATGTAGACCGTGCGCGCCTCGGCGGATCCACGCGGGATCGGGAGGACCCCGAGCTGGAGCGCGATCACGAGCGCCGTAAGGACGAGGGAGAGCGAGATGCCGACGAGGTAGACGGCCGTCATCCGCCGGCGCATCGCTTCGGCGAGGTCCTCGGGCCGGGTCTCCTCGCGGACGGCCTTCTCCGCCTTCCGGCTAGGGACCCCGATCTCCTGGCCCGGGTACGGGATGAGGCCGCGGGCGTAGACGAAGGCGGCCTCGGCGGCCAAGGACATGGACGTGAGCGCAAGCGCCATCTCGGGCGACGCCGCGGCGCCGCGGACGATCCCGGACCCCATGAGGACCCCGATGAAGAGGAGCACGGTCGTCGCAAGGAGCGCCACGTATCCTGCGGCCTTCCGCGCGTCCGAGTCTTCGATCCCGCCGGGGACCGTGAACCGGAAGAGCACGATGCCGATCGGGATCGCGGCAAGCACGGCAAGGAGCAGGGGGTGGGCGAGGACGAGGAGCGCCGTGACCCCGGGGAGGAATTCGCTGCCGAAGGCCGCCGCAAGGAACGCGTTCGCCCCGAGCACGAGGACGACCGCCGCATACGCGATCAGCGTCCAGGCCGCGCCGAGGAGCCGGATCTTTCGCCGGACGCGCGCGTCCATGTCGAGCACGTCCCCGAACCGCGTCCGTTCGCGGAGCACCGTGCAGCCGTACGTCGCGGCGAGCGTGAGGACGATCGCGAGCGCGACGAGGAAGAGCGCGATGCCGCGGCTTCCCACGAGCCCGGATCCGGGGACGGCCGCGACGACGAGGACCGCGAGGGCCGCGTAGGAGAGCGTCCGGGTCCAGATCCGGTGGAGGTTCGACTGTACGACGTACTCTTCGGTCTGTAGCCATTCGGTGACGCGGGCGATCCCGGGTAGCCGTGCCTCGTTCTTCACGACGGAGACGACGAAGAGGCACGTGAGCGTGAGGATGAACGGCGCGCGCTCGGGGATGATCGGCGGGAGTCCCACGGCCGAGGCCCGCCCGAGCGCCACGATCGACCCCAAGACGGCGAACAGGACGCCCGCGACCGCGAAGGCGATCGAGACGCCGAGGCGGCGGGGCGGCGGGTCGTCCCGCGGAAGGTCCGCGGCGAAGATGAGGACCGCGGCGACGAAGGCGCCGCAGAACGCAAGGAACGTGACGTAGCCCCGGACGAAGGCCTCGACGAAGCCGCCGACGAGGAAGAAGAACCCGATCGCGGCAAAGAGCGCGATCACCTCGAGGATCACGAGGACGAGGACGAGGATCGACAGCCCGGACGACAGGACGCCGGCGACGAGGGTCCGCCGGAAGTGCGCTTGGAGCGACTCGTCTTCGGGCGGCGCCGGAAGC
>JBQTJL010000241.1:0-5842 GCA_052387135.1 Methanobacteriota archaeon
GGTGGGAGTACGAACGCGAATGGATCCCGCACCCCGTCGTGCGTCTCTCGACGACGCTCCCGGTCGCGGTCCCGCGCCCCGAGGGCCGGACGATCGTCCGCGCTCGCTGGGGGTTCCCGATCGGCGACGGGCGGCCCGTGGGGAACGCGCGGGACGACAAGCTCCGCGAGAGCCGCACGTGGTCCGCGATGCTCGGAAAGACGCACTGCCTCGTCGCGACGACGGGCGTCTACGAGATGATCCAGAAACGGGGCGAGAAGAAGAGCTACTGGTTCCGGCGCACCGACCGGAAGCCGATCGTGATGCCGGGCCTTGCCGGCGTCCGCGGCGTGAAGGGTGAAGAACGGCTCTGCTGCGCGATCGTCACGACCGGTCCGAACCGGTTCTTCGGCGCGTTCCACGACCGGCAGGTGTGCTCCCTTTCACCAAAGGAAGCCGACGCGTGGCTCGCCGCGACCGACCCTGAGTCCGCGACGAAGCTCCTCCACGCGGCGCCGGACGACGAATGGGAGGCCGTGCCGGTGGACGGTCGGATCTTCCGGCCCGGACGCATCGAGATGGAGGACCTCATCGAGATCGGGCCGCCGCTCCGTTGGGGAGACGCGGTCCCTCAATCTCCGAAGAGCCTCAAGCGGGGTCTCGACCGGTGGGGATAGCGTGTGCGGCCGCGTCGTCTGGGTCTGGGACCCCGAGACGGGAGAACTGATCCGCCGGTACGACGACCGCGCCTACGACGACCCCGAGATCCGGCGCGTCCTGGAGAAGATGCGGTACAACGTGCCGCCGGCAAGCCACCTTCCCGTGATCCTGGGAGGGCGCGAGGGCGCGAAGGTCGCCGTCGCTCGATGGGGCTTCCCGATCCCGGACCGCCCGAACGGCGTCTTCAACACAAAGATCGAGACCGCCCGCGAGTCCCCGCTTTGGGCCGGCCTCATCGGGCGCACGCACTGCGTCTTCCCCGTGAAGGGCTTCTACGAGTGGCGCCGAAGCGGGCGGATCCAGACGCCCTACTTCATCCATCGGAAAGACGGGAAACCGATGCTGCTCGCAGGCCTCTACGGGAAACGCCGCCTCGACGGCGACGAAGCGCTCTCCGCGAGCGTCGTCACCTGTCCCCCGAACGCGCTCGTTGCGACGCTCCACGACCGGATGCCGGTCGTCCTCGAGGAAGCCGAGGCGGGCCGCTGGCTCCACCCGGAGACCCTCGGACCGGGCGGCGTCGAGGGCCTGGCAGACCCTGCGGGCGACGTGCTCGCGATGCACGAAGTCACGACCGACGTAAACAGCACCGAGAACGACGAGCCGCGGCTCATCGAGCCGATCCGGACGAAGGCGTGGTTCTAGGGCAACGAGACCCCCACTTTCGGCCGACTCCGGCGATCGCATTCATGGTTGCATCACGGCGATCCGCCGCCGGGCCTTGCTAGCCGGGCCTGTGACGCGATGCCACGCATCGCGATCGCCGAACGTCCGTAGGCGGCTACGGACCAGCCCAGGCTAGGGCAAGGCCGGTGGTGGAGGCGGGAATGCCGAGTGTCGAGTGGGTGGGACCCACTATCTGGCCCCACCAGCCCCGGCTCCGCCCCGCGCGTCGTTTCGCGCCGTCGCCCTCGGCCTCGCGGTCGCCCTCGCCCTCCCTAGCGCCAGCCCTAGCCCTCGCCCTCCATCTCACATATCCTTTTCATCTCCCGCTCATTTCCGTCCGTCGTGGCCGGCCTCGAAGGCATCGACGCCTCGAAGATGGAGATCGTGGACGCACTCGGCGTCGCGAAATGGAACTACGATCCCGTGGACCGGGTCGTGCGGCCGCTCGTGCGGCACATGGATTTCCTGCCGGTCGCGGTGAATGTCGAGGGCGAACGCGTGGTCGAGAAGGTCCGGTTCGGGATGCCGGCGGGGCCGGGCGGACGCATCATCACGAACGCAAGGGACGACTCCATCGCCGAGGCGACCTCGTGGAAGCGGCTGTTCGGGAAGGCGGAGCATCACTCCCTCACCGCCGTGAGCTACGTGGTGGAGCGCGACCAGAAGACGAAGGAGGCCTATCGGATCCAGCGGACGGACGGAACGGTGATGGTGGTCCCGGGTCTCGTGGCGCGGCGCCACATCACGTTCGCCTCGACCGGGAACGAGTACGACGACCTCTGCCACGTCCAGATCACGGCGGACGCGAACCCCGAGGTCGCGACCGTCCACGACCGGTTCGTCTGCGACCTTGCGACGCGGGAAGCGCGCGATCTCTTCATGGCGCCCGAAGGGCGCCAGCAAGAAGAGCTTCTTTCCCTTCTCAGACCTGCGCCGAAGGGCACGTACGAGCTCGTGAAGACCGCGCCCGACGTCTGGAAGCGCCGGGACGACCCGGAGGCGGCGAAGCCGCTTGCAGACGACGCAAGAAGCAAGGAGCAAGAGGCAAGAGGGACGCAGAGGAGGTTGTTCTGATGGCCGGCGTCATCGGTCTCCGAGGGCCCGATATCGACAAGCGCGACGCGCTCCGCGGATACAAGGTCGAATGGAAGGACGCGGACCGCCCCATCATCCGCCCGCACACGGGTTGTCCCGTATTGACCCTCGAGGGCGGGAAGCCGACCGTGGCGCGGCACGTCTTCGGGTTCAGCCGAGAGTTCACCTCGTTCAATGCGCGCTCCGATAAGCTCGAGGAGGGCAAGATGTGGAGCCGGATGTTCGGGAAGGCCCACGGCGTGGCGCCCGTCTCGTACATCCTCGAATGGGCGGACCTCGGCGACGGCAAGCGCCCGTACCGCATCGAGCGCGCCGACGGGGCCGCGATGGCCGTCCCTGCCCTCGTCGGTCCGTACTGGGAAAACCGCGAGGAACGCGCGTTCGCCCTCGTCACGGTCGAACCGAACGAGTTCGTCTCGCGCATCCACAATCGGGTCATCGCGCAACTCGAGGACGATCGGATCCGAGCATGGCTAGCGCCGGGAGAGCATACGAAGGAAGAACTGAAGGCGTGCCTCACACCGGGGAATAACGAGGATTTCGTCGCGTACCCGTTGAAGGCGGACGCGGGGAGCGCGAAGTTCGACGATGCCGCAGCGCTCTCCGAAGTGGGGAAGCCGGTGACGTGGGACGACGTGCGACGGAAGCCGGAGGCCGGAAGCCGGAGGCCGGACGGAGAGGCGGGCGGCGCGAAGAAGGAGAAGGGCGGGCGGCAGGCCACCCTTTAGGCACGGTTCGAACCGGTCGCAAGACTGCTTATGGGGCCGGACGCCGCGTCCGGCGCATGCACTCCCAGTTCGTGAGGGGGCCGGGGCGGATGCTCGGCCTCTCGATGGCCGCGTTTCTGACAATCGGTGGTGTACTCATCTCGGGCAACGGGGCCGCCGTGCCCGCCCTCGAAGACCTCCTCGAAGGCGAGGACGGACCGGCGGCCCGGCGCTGCACGTACAATGGCGACGGGACGAGGACCTGTTGTTGGCGGGACCAGTGGGGCTACCAGATGTGCCAGGACCAGGCGTACGGCTGCGGGAACACAGGGGATCGCGAGCGGCAATACTGTGGATGGTGGAATGTCGGGCAGGCCCGATGCGCGCATCCCTAGTTGCGGCCGGCGAACCGCGAGACCGAGAGGAACGGCGGCCCCCGCGATACGTCGAGCGTCCCGGTCCCCTGCCTCGCCGAAGGCGAAGCCCCCGAAAACCAGCGATACAGGCCCTCTTCCGTGTATCCGAAAGGAGAGAGTAGGGTCTCCACCGAACGCGCAAGAAGCCTGAGATACAGCGGGACGTCGTAGGTCGGCTTCGGCTCTCCGAACCAGGGCGAAGCTTTCCCCAACAATTCCACGGGGATCGTGCGGGACGCCCACGGGCCGGAGCCCCGGGCCACGATGTACTTCACGTACTCGCCGGGGTGCCGCGCGACGCCGGATTCTTCGAGCCGCATGAGGGCGGCCTTCGTGTTCGTGTTCGCAAGGTACTCCTCGGACCCCATCCGCGTCTGCATCATGAGGCCGAGATCCTCCGGGTCCACGTCCCGCCGACGCAGCGCGTCGGCCCCCGCTTTCGCCTTCTGAAGGGCTTCCGGTATCGACCGTAAGAAGCCCTCCGCGTCGTCCACCCTCTGAAAGACGTCCAGCATCTGTTGCTGGACATCGTAGAGGAAACCGGGCGTCGAGTGCCTCTGGACCTCGATGCCGCGCACCTTCATCGACCCGTCCTCGAACTTCCCGTAGTAGCGGTTCGGAACGCCGACCAACCCGTCGCCCCATGCGCTTGCGCCTGCGCGTGCGCTTGCGCTCATCGAATGGGTCTTCGACGGCAGGAAGACGACCCACCGGTAGACGCCCTCGACGTCCATCGGGACGCCCACTTCCCGCATGACGCGCCGCGCAAGCTTCAGCGCGTCGTTCCTCGTGACCCCGATTTTCCGAAGGAAGATGCAATCCGTGAGCGTGTGGACCACTTCGAACCCGTCTTCGTTCGCGACCTCTCGCGCCTTCGTCATCCCGGCCCGCCCGAGGCACTGGATCGCCTGATGGACCTCGGCGCAGCCGAAGCGCGCATTGCGGTAGCGGAAGTATCCGAAGCAGACGACGCCCAGCGCCTTGTGCTCCGACTTCACCGCTCTTGCCTTCTCGACCAAGTCCGGGTCGACCGGGAGTCCGGTCGCAGCCTGCCTGAGGATCGCCTTCACGTAGCGGCGGTGCGGCGCAAGACGCCGCAGGATCTCGGCCTGGTGCCCGTAATGCTTCGCGCAAACGTGCATCCCGAGCTCCGGGATCACCGGGACCTTGCCCGTTCCCTTGCCCTTCCCCTCGCCCTCGCCCTCGCCTTCGCCCTCGTCGCTCCCTTGCGCCCGCGCGTGCGCTTGCGCTTCGTCGCGGCAACACGCGCAGTTGATCGTGTCGGACGAAAGATTGTTCGCGACGACGAGCGAGGGGTAGTACCCCGAGAAGTCGCAGGCGGCGACGTGGTCGAAGAGGCCAGGCCGCGGGACCATGATCTGTCCGCCCCGGTCGACCGCGCAGAGGGTCGCGGCGTCCTTCCAGTCCTCGGCGAGGTTCCGCTTCCACGGGAGCGCGACGCCCTGATCGCGGGCGAGGTCGATCTGCATCTGCTGCAGGGCGAAGCCCGCCCCGTTCCGGTTCACGTCCTGGGCGCGTCGGTTCGAGACGCGCGCAAGGTACAGGATCCCGTGGAGGTCCTTGCGGTCGTCCTCGGAATCGAGCGTCTTCTTGGAAAGATCGATGTGCCAGCGGCCGCGAAGGTAGTACGCGTGCGTCTTGAAGAGCCAGCGGCCGTACGTGTGGATGCTCTTTGCGGCCTGGTCGGGCCGGTCCGGCGCAGGATCCGGGTCGCGCCCGAGCCGGACGCAGTCGACGAGCCCCAGCGTGCGGATCCTCCGGAGGAGGAACGGGATGTCCCAACGGTCCCCGTGCTGGGTCGTAAGGACGTCGGGATCGACGCGCGCAAGCTCGTCGTGGAACGCGCGGAGGGTCTCGCGCTCGGCCTCGGGGTCGCCCGGGAGCCGGCACTCGAAGGTCCGCCCCCCGAGACGGACGGACTGGAGGTCGTCCGCAAACGACGCGATGGAGCCGGAGGGCCGGCTCTTCACCTCGAGACGGACCGTCCGCAGCTCGGGATTCGGATAATCGAACGTGAACCGATCTTCGTCTTGGGCCAGCCGCAAGCCCTCGGGCGGTCCCGAGACCGCCCGGGGCCCAGGGCGCGATGGCGCCCTAGGGCCGCAAGCAGCAAGCCGGCCGCTGCTTGCCGCTTGCCGCTTGCCGCTTGCCGTCACGTCCAATCGACACCTGCTGAAGAGATGCTGCTCGTGCCTCCACCGGGACTCGGGCGCGGGGTCGACGTCGAAGAAGAGGAAC
>JBQTJL010000242.1:0-1705 GCA_052387135.1 Methanobacteriota archaeon
TCCTCGTCCTCGCTCCGTGCTCGGTCCGTCTTCGGCGTCTTTTCGCGCAATCCTGCGTCGCGCTCGTCGCGGATAGCTGGGCTATCCGCTCCTCGCGCTCCTTGCCTCGCGCGAAAAGTCCCGCGGAGCCGGGCCTGCGGGCGCGGGGTCGGCCCTCCTCGTCGGCTTCTCGCTTACCGAACCTCTGGGTCTATCCGGGGGTCCGAGCCTCGCGAGGACCCCCGGCACGTAGGGGCGAGCCAGAAGCGAGGTGATTCGGTTTCCGTCGACGCTTTTGCCGCGAGGCAAAAGGGTCGCTAGCGATGCTCGATCCAATCCCCCACGAACACCCCGATCACGAAGAAGATCGTAAGGAGCAGGATGCCGATCACGATGCCGACCGCGCCGCCGACGATGCCCGCGGCCGGGGCCCCCGCGACGGCGCCGAGGACGCCGAGGACGAGCCCCACGATGATGCCGGCAAGGAGCCCTTTCTTGAAGATCTCCATCTTGTTCTGGCGCCCCTTCACGAAGTAGCCGTACGCCGCCCCCACGAAGAACGTGACCCAGAACCACGGGATGTCGGCCATCGGGCCGGGAACGCACGTCCGGATTTAAGAAGTTTCCAGCTTCCGCCAGGCAAGGAGGCTCTCGAGGCGGTCGAGCAGGATCTCCGAGGCGTCGACGTTGTAGCGCATCACGTGCTCGACGTTCAGGCCGATCGGGACCGAGAGGCCGCGTTCGTGCGCGTGGACGAGGATCTCCCGGAGCACGTGCTCGGCGACGCGGGCGCTCCGCTCGGTCGCGCCGCGGGGCGCGTCGAGGATCCACTGCAGCGTCGGGGCCGGAACCTTCGCCCCGAGCCACGCCAGGAACTCCGCGTCCTTCCGGCCCGTGACCGGCGCAAACGAGAGGAAGATCGGCTTCGGCTCGACGCCCTGCCGTTTGCAGAGCGCGTCGTAGTCCGAAAGGAGGCGCTTCGTCGAGTCGGGCTCGAAGATGACCTGGCTCGTGAAGAACTCGACGCCGGCCGCGGCCTTCGCGACGAGGCGCTCGGGCTCGTCGAAGTCGGGCCGGCGGCGGGTGGGGATCGTGATCGCCCCGACCGCGACCGCGTCCGGGGCCCCGAGGACGCGCTCCGCGACGCCGCGGGCGAGGCGGGCGCCCTCCGCGACGGACGGGCCCACGATCGGGTCCTTCGAGGACTCGGGCCCGACGAGGACGACGCCGCGCACGCCGAACTTCGCGTAGGTGACCTCGAACCATTCCTCCTGCTCCGGCGACGGCTCGTAGGCGACGCACCGGTTCGCGATGACCTCGACGTCGGAACCCACGAGGTCGTGGAGGATCGCGCCGAACTGCCGCGGCTCCGACTTCGCCATGAAGCGGCCGACGCGGGCGGTCTTCCCCGATTCGTCGCGGACCTCGGGGATGTTGATCGCGTCGATCCGGTGCTCCGAAAGCAGCGTCTTCACGAAGACCGCGATGTCGACGACCTCTTCCCGGGGCGCGCTCTGGGGCGGCGGGATCACCTCGTAGAGGATCGAGGGGCCTTCGTTGCCCCGGAGCCGCGAGAGGAAGGACATCCGCGACGCATCGGCGCCCCCTCACGATAATGGTTCCGGAATCAGGGATGCGTGGGGCTCATGTCGCCCAGCCCGAGCCCCAGCCCGAGCGCGAGCCCGAGCCCCCGCCCTTGCCATCGTCCGGATGAAAGTCTTGAAAA
>JBQTJL010000243.1:0-8735 GCA_052387135.1 Methanobacteriota archaeon
GGAAGGAGCGGGCGTGAATGGTGGCGGCGGCGCCGGCGTGGGCTTTCTCCTCGACCTCTCGGGCGACGACCTGTACGAGGCGACGGGCGGCGGCGTAAACGGCGGCGGAAGCATCGGGACGGGCGCTCTCGTCGATCTTGCCGGGAACGACCGATACCGGGCCACGGACGATGGCGCAAACGGCGGCGCGAGCATCGGCACCGGGTTCCTCTTCGACGCCGCGGGCGACGACCGCTACGAGGCGGGCGACAACGCGGTGAACGGGGGCGGCGTGGTAGGCTCCGGATTCCTGCTCGACGTGCAAGGCGACGACGCATACGTCGCGGGCACGGGCGCGACGAACGGCGGAAGCGTGACGGGCACTGGATTCCTTTTCGACGGCGCCGGCAACGATACGTATCTCGCGGGCTCCTTTGGTGCAAACGGGGGGACCGAGGTCGGGACGGGCGTGCTCATCGATGCCGGTGGCAACGACACGTACCGCGCCGGCGCACGCAACGTGAACGGGCGGGCAACAGGTGGCCTCGGCCTTCTCTTCGACGGGGGCGGGACGGACACGTACGAGGACGAGGTCGGCGGTACCGGGACCGACCGGACGGTCGCGCCGAAAGGCATCGCGGGCGCCCAAGTGGACTTCGCGGGACCCCCAAACGTTTAGGTGAGGGCCAGCCCTGCGGAAAAGGACGGGACCATGGCCGACCTCCTCACGTGGGAGATCTATTTTACTGCGGCCTCCGGAGTGCTGCTTGCGCTGTTGGGCCTTGGGCTGCTCGCCCGGCGACCGCACCGGAACTATGCTTCGTTCTTCGCCGCGTTCCTTCTCCTCTGGGGCGTCTTCATCGTGATCGGGAACGCCCAACGCCTCGCGTTGAACGAAGGGGATGCGGCCCTGGCCCGGCGCCTGCTCGCGGTTTTCGTCGCCCTGGGCATTGCCTTGTACCTTCCCCTTGCCTACTTCGTGTCCCTGTATCCGACCCGTCATGGGCTTTTCGCGACGCGCGACGTCGGGGCGGTCCTTCTAGTGCTCCCTGGGGCCCTCATGGCCGTCGCCTACGCGTGGGCCCCGTCGCTCTTCATCCGGGGCGGCGTCACCGGGTTCCCCGAGGCGCAGACGCTACCGGGGCCATTGTTGCCCCTCATTAGCGTGTTGATCTTCGGTGCGTTCTACTACGCCGTCCTCGATCTTGCTTCGTGGTACGGACGCGCGGGGAGCGACTTGGATCGACGACGGGCGTTGTCGATCGAACTCGCATTCTTTCTCTATCTTGCGTACGCCACCGTAGACACGGCGGTGTTCTACGGCGGGCTCCTCCTTTCCGGCGACACTCGAGCCGGCTCCACGTGGCAGATCGCCGTTTTCGCAATCCTCGGACTCGGCGGAATCGCGTGCCTCGCCGTCGCTGGCCGCGCCATCCGTTCACGCGGGCGCCTCTCCGCATCCGAAGTCCGCCTCGCGGTCGCCTCCCTGCTCGTCCCGGGATTGTTCGGCCTCCTCTCCGGCTACACGAAGCTCCCCGGCGCCCTCCTCCCCCGCATCGACACGCTGGGGATCTGGCGCACGCTCTCCGCGGTCCTCATCGCGTACGCCATCCTCCGGTACGAACTCTTCGACATCGAGGTGAGGATCAAGCGAAGCGTCATCGTCGGGTCGTGCCTCGGCGGGACGGCCCTCGGCGCGCTCGTCGTCGAGCAGGTCCTGGAACGCGTGACCGGTTCCGTCGGCGTCGCCGTGCTCGCGGCGGTGTTCGGCGCCGTTGGCGCCCTCGCGTTCGGGGCCTTCCGCCTCCCTGGCGCCGGACCATGGATCTCGTCCCGCGTCCTCCCCGCCCTCGACTCCCCGGCCCGTCTCGAAGGCCGCCGCCTCGAAGTGTACGAAGCGGCGCTCCGCCAGGCGAAGGAACAGGGCGTCCTCGCCACCGAGGCTCCGCTCTTGGTCGAGCTCCGGAGCCGCCTCGGGATCTCGGTGGCCGAGCACGCGCTCCTTTCCCGCCTCGTCCGGTCCTCCTCGATGCCGCGGGACGCCGCCCCGCGGATCGACGCCGGGAGCAAGGTCCAGGGACGGTACCTCCTCAAGGAGTCGCTGGGGGAAGGCGCCTTCGGCCGGGCCTTCCTGGCGCAGGACGAGACGCTCGACCGCGAGGTCGTGGTGAAGGTCCTCCACGCCCGTCGGACGCTCGGCGAGGACAGCGTGCGCCGGTTCCTCGTCGAGGCCCGGACCGCTGCGAAGCTCGACCACCCGAACGTGGTGCGCGTGTTCGACTACGGCACGGTCGGCGAAATCCCGTATTACGTGATGGAGTACGTGCCGGGCGGGACCCTTGCGACCCGGATCCTCGAACGGGGGGCGCTTCCGCCCGAGGAGGTGCTGGCGCTCGCGGACGGCGTGCTCTCCGGCCTCCTCCACGTGCACGAGCGGGGCATCGTGCACGGCGACCTCAAACCCGGCAACGTCTTTCTGGCCGCGGACGGCACGCCGAAGATCGGGGATTTTGGCCTCGCGCGGGAATCCACCATCGAAGAGACGCCGACCGGCCTCGCCGAGCCCGACCTTCCCGCCGGGACGCCCGCATACGCGAGCCCCGAGGCGGTGCGGGGCGTCCCTCTTTCGCCGGAATCCGACGTGTATTCGATGGGGGCGCTCCTTTTCCACCTCGTGACGGGCGAGATCTATCTTTCGGTCGAGAATGGCGATATCGCCGAGATCCGCCGCGCGATCCTGCGGTCGCCGCCGCGCGCCTCCCCGGTCCCGCTGCCGGCCGGCCTCGAGGCCGTCATGCTCCGCGCGCTCCAGAAGGATCCGGATCGACGGTACCGATCGGCGGAGGAGATGCGGGACGCTCTTCGGCGCGCGGGGACGCCGCTTGCCGCCGCGCCGGGCAAGGAACGGCACGGGGCCGGTCCCGACGTCCCACCGTACGGGACGCGGCCGCCGTGAGAGGGAGGGATCCGACCGTCGTTTCAGCAGGGCGCCGGGCCGCCCTCATTGGAATCCGGGAAGGGCGAAAGTGCGGATCTCGGCAGGTGCTTCGCGAAGTACGCCTCGATGGCCTTCTCCACGGTCGCGCTGATGGGGTCTCCCCTGTGGATGCGCAGCGCATGGAGCCGGAGCTGCACCTCGACCGGGATCTGGACCTTGAGGATACGGCGGCGCCGCGTGTCCGGACGGAGTTCGCGGATTTCCATAGAACGCGCGAGAGGAAGGCCCCGGAATGCGTTGTCGTCGCTCATGATTCCACGTCGAAGGAAGGTAGAACCCTTCTTGAACGAGCGCAAGACGTTCCTTGCCCCGGGAACGAGCCGACGGCAGACCAAAAGACCATATCCCCCTCGACCCGTAGGGCGCCGGAGGCACCGGGACGTCCCGCGGATCCGTCGTTGCGTTGCTCGTAATCCTCCCCGCCGCCGGCTGCATCGGAGGGGGCACCGAGGACTTGACGCCGGCCGCCGCGCCGCCCGTCGCGCCCGCGGTCGAGACCCCGGTCGCAGCCATCGCGGGCGACGCCGTCGGGACGATTCCGGGGGACCTCTTCATCGCGCCCGAGTGGACGATCGGCGACTGGTGGACGTTCCACGTCGAGCACCCGAACCTCGGGCTATCGTACGATGCGACCTGGGTCGTCTACAACGAGAGCGCCGACTCGTATTTCCTCGGCGTGAACGATCCGGTGAAGGCGCTCCCCGCGCTGTTCCTCCACCACCCGGCGGTCGGAGCGATCCGGAGGACGGACCTAGCCCACGACGTCCACGGGGCCCCGGTGGCCTATGTCGCCTTCCCGGTCGAGGGGGAGAAGCGCTGGACGGCCGAGATCCGGGGCCTCGCCCTCGATTTCGTCGCGACGCCGACCACGGCAAGGGTGCCGGGCGAACCGGTGCCGGTGCCGGCGCTCCACGTCGTCGCGTCCTCCGACGGCCGGACCACCTACGACATCACGTATGTCCCCGCGATCCGCTGGTTCTCCGAGTTCACGTTCTGGCACTCGCTGCAGCCGGACACGCCGAACACCCACTACACGCTCACGAGGGCGGGCCGGGACCACCGGGGCGAGGTGACCGGCATCCTCTATGCGGACGCCTACGCGGGCCATCGTTCGGTCTCGGTCCCGCCGTCCGAGCCCGCGGCGCCCCCGTTCGACACGTTCACGATCGCGGAAGGATGGCCTCGGACCGTGTTCGGCGCGTTCCTTTCCGGAGGCCCGGGGCTCGTCGGCGTCACGTTCCAAGGACCGGGCTCGGTCGTCGAGTTCGGCGGGCCCGCGGGGGCGAACCAGTCGACGACGCTCGTCACGTCGGACACGGAGGCGGCGCCCGGGGCGTGGTCGATCCACTACGAGCTTGCGGCACCGCGGGCGTTCGCGTTCGCGGAGGCGTTCCTCGTCCGCTACGAACCCGCGACGCTCACTCCTTCGTGATGTATTCCGACGGGACCTCGTCGGTCGTGAAGACCGTCTTTCCCGCCTGCCCGATCTCCATCCCCTTCGCCGTCATGGCGCCCGCGTCGATCACGAGGATGATGGGGTTCTCGGCCCGGTAGAGCCCGGCTTGGAGCGCCGCGTCCCGCGTCGCCGAGAGGTGGACCTTCTTGCGGTCGGTCGGAAGGAGCCCTCGTTCTAGGACCACGTCGAGCTCCTCCTCCGTCACGGGGTAGAAGAGCTTCGAAGGGACGTTCTCGGTCGGAAGGTGGAGGTCGACCTCGACGCTGTGGCCGTACGTCGCGCGGACGAAGTCGCCCTCGCACTGGTATCGGCCCTTGGGGTCGGTCGCGACGATCGCCTCGATGTGGTAGGGCCGGATCCAATGGAGCCGGTGCTTCGATTCCCGGAGCCGGTCGACGAACTCGCGGATCGAGACCCAGCCCTCGCGGTCCATCTCGACGCCGAATTTCTCGGGGAAGTGCCGCAAGACCCCCGCCATGAGCCTTCCTACGCGGTTCAGCTCGTGCTCGTTCATGAGGAAGCGGCCCTCTTCGTTGCAGATCGGGCAGTGGGCGCCCCGGAAATATCCGTGTTCTTCGCACTCGCGGAGCATGGACCCGGGTAGGGCTATAACCCATGGGTTATATAACGGCATTCATGGCCGGACCGGGCGACGTCGCGAAGGAGAACGCGGCGCGGCGCGCGTGCGATTTCGTCGAGAGCGGGATGGTGCTCGGACTCGGGACGGGATCGACCGCGGACTTTGCGCTAAAGAGGATCGCGGAGCTCCAAGCCGACGGGCTCAAGGTCTCGGGTGTCCCGACCTCGGAGCGAACGATGCTGCTTGCCCGGCAACTTTCGATCCCGCTCACGAGCCTCGACGAGAACCCGGAGCTCGACGTGACGCTCGACGGCGCGGACGAGGTCGACCCGCAGTTCCGGCTCGTGAAGGGACTCGGCGGGGCCCTGCTTCGCGAGAAGGTGGTCGCGGCGGCGAGCCGACGCGTCGTGATCATGGTCGACGAAGGAAAGCTCGTGCCCCGCCTGGGCCGGGGGCCGCTACCGGTCGAGGTGCTGCGGTTCGGATGGCGACAGACCGAGCACGTCCTCGGACGGCTGGGCTCCGTGGCGGTCCTCCGCGAGAGGGAAGGCGCGCCCTTCGTCTCCGACAACGGGAATCTCGTGCTCGACACGAGATGGCCGGAGGGGATCGTCGATCCGGCCGCCCTCGAGGCGCGGATCAACAACGTGCCGGGCGTCGTCGACAACGGGCTCTTCGTGGACCTTGCGACGGACGTCGTCGTGGGCGATCCCCGGGGCGCGAGGCTCCTCCAAAAGAAGACTTAATGCTTATACCCGAGAAGCGCATGCAAGCGATTGTGTCCGAGTTCCTCTGCCCGCTCGACTTCCGGTACGGGCGCCCCGAGGCCCGCGCGATCTGGACCGAGCGCGGCCGGCTCCAGCGGCTCCTCGACGTCGAGGCGGCGCTCGCCCGGGCGCACGCCGCCCTCGGCCACATCCCGAAGTCGGCCGCCGACGCGATCTCGAAGGCGGCGACGACCGAGCTCGTGTCGGTCGACCGCGTGAAGGCGATCGAGGCCGAGACGCGGCACGACGTGATGGCCGTCGTGCACGCGCTCACCGAGCAGTGCGCAAAAGACGCGGGGCGCTACGTCCACCTCGGCGCGACGTCCTACGACATCGTCGACACCGCGAACGCGCTGCTTATTCGCGCAGCCCTCGATGAGCTCGAAAAGGGGCTGCGCGAATTGATGTCCGTGCTCGCGCGCCTTTCGCGCGAGCACAGGGACACGCCGTGCGTCGGCCGCACGCACGCGCAGCACGCGCTCCCGATCACGTTCGGGCTGAAGATCGCGGTCTTCCTCCTGGAGACCAAGCGGCACCACGAACGGCTCCGGGAGTGCCGCGAGCGCGTCCTCGTCGGAAAGATGTCCGGCGCGGTGGGCTCGATGGCGGCCTTCGGGGAGGACGCGTTCGAGCTGCAGGCGCTCGTGATGAAGGACCTCGGGTTGGGGATCGAGACCGGAGCGACCCAGATCGTGCAGCGCGACCGGTACAACGAGGTCCTGGGGCACCTTGCGAACCTTTCCTCCTCGCTCGAGAAGTTCGCGACCGAAGTCCGGAACCTCCAACGGAACGAGATCCGCGAGGCGGAGGAGGGCTTCGAGCGGTCGCGCCAGGTCGGTTCCTCGACGATGGCGCAGAAGCGGAACCCGGTCGTCGCCGAGAACATCTGCGGGCTCGCGCGCCTCGTGCGGGCGTTCGTCCCGCCCGCCTACGAGAACGCCGTCCAATGGCACGAGCGGGACCTTGCGAACTCGAGCGGCGAGCGGTTCATCCTTCCGCACACGTTCGTGCTCGCCGACCACCTCGTCGCCCAGAGCGCGAGGCTCTTTGGCGACCTTGTCGTGAACCGGGAACGGATGCTCCAGAACCTTCGGGCAAGCGAGACGCTGCTCGCCGAGAACGTGATGCTCCGGCTCGTCGAAAAGGGTCTCGGCCGCCAGGAAGCGCACGAGGCCGTGCGCGAGGCCGCGCGGGCCTCCGAGACCGGGACGCCGTTTGCGAAGGCGCTCTCCGCGCATCGAAGCGTCGGGACCCGGATGACGCCGCGCGAGATCGAGGACGCGTTGGACCCCCTGAAGTACCTCGGAAAGAGCGCCGCGATCGTCGACCGCGCCCTCGAAGAGGTCTCGCCGACCCTCGAAAAGGTCTGACGGGAGCGCCATGCGCCGAAGCGTACGTGGGTTCGTCGCCGGGCTCGTCGCGGCGGTCGCGCTCGTGGCGGGCTGTGCGTCTCCTCCGGCGGACGAGTCCGGGCCGGGATCCGGTCCGGTGCTCGTCCTCCTCGTCGAAAACCGGGCTCCCGAGGCGATCCCGACGCGGGTCCTCGTGCATTCGACCGCCGACGAGCTTCGCGCAAACGAGACGTTCCTCGCGCGGGCCCGGTCGGTCTCGCGATGGGAGCACGCGGTCGGGGCCGAGGTCCTCCGCGTCCGCGCCGAATGGGAAGGTGCGCGGGCCGACCGACCCTTCGTCGCGTCGATCGAAGCGACGGTCGATGCCGCCGCCTGCCGCGACCGGGACGAGATCCAGGTGTCCATGATCGTGGAGACCGTGGATCCGCTCCTCGTCCGGATGGGCGCGGCGGACTGCGAGGCCGAACCGTCGCCGCCGCCCTCGCCGGAGGACCGCGGGGCGTCCGGCGGCGTCGAGGCCGAAGGCGACACGGACCGCGCGGTGCTCCTCACGGTGGCCGTCGTAAACGAGCGGAACGCCGCGGAGGACGTGGACGTTCGCGTTTCTTCGCCTTCGGGCCGCGTGCTCCTCAACGTCCGGCTGTCGCTTGCTGCCGGCGAAGAGGAGTCCCGGTCGGTACGGATCGAGCCCTCGGGAGCGCACGCCGTGCGGCTCCAGAGGGCGGACACGGTCGCGGGCGCCACGGTCGCGAACTACTGGCGGGTCGAGCAGTCTCTCGACCCGTCCCGTTGCCCGGACGTCCGGGACATCCGCTTCCGCTACCGCATCGTCGCCGCGGGGGGCCCCGATGCGCCGGACACCAACTGTCCCCAGAACGAGGCCCAAGCCTCACCCGTCACGAATTCGACGCGGCCGGAACCCGTGGGCGGCCCGACGGGCCGCGACTTCGCCGCGGACCCATTGGACCTCCGGGTCGGGATCCACAACGCCGGGACGCAACCGATGACCGTGGTCTACGATTTCGACGCGCCGGGCGGACGGGGTAGCGAAAGCGGGGTCTTCACGGTGGGCGGCGGGGCGACGACCACGAAGGCGTTCTTCCTCCGGGCTGCGGGCGAGCACCGCTTCGAGCTTCGGGGCGGCGCGTGGACCGGCACGTTGCTCGTGGATCCTTCCGAATGCGATTGGGCGGACCGCGTGGTCGGCCGGTACGAGTTCACGGCGACGTCCGTGAAGGTGGGCGACACCGAGTGTGTGGCCGAGACGCCCTGAAGGAAGTTCCAAGGTCGGCGGATGGGGGCACTGGGATTTGAACCCAGACCAGCGGGTCACTCCTAAGGTCAGCGCTCCAGTTACACATCACAGGAGCGCAGGTGTACAGCCTGCGTTTCAGCTGACCCGTTTGTCATCATCCCTTAACTGGAGCCCGCTGTCCTACCGGGCTAGACGATCCCCCCGAAGGGACGGCACGCGATACCGCTTATCGTTTATAAGCGTGCAGTCCCTTCGGGGCCGAGCGCGGCGCCACGCGGCCCCGCCCGAAGCCACCGTAGAAAAGTCGGTAGAGGAAAAGGCTTGTAAACCGAAGGTACAGGGGTAGAC
>JBQTJL010000244.1:0-8767 GCA_052387135.1 Methanobacteriota archaeon
CGCATCGTGGTTCACCTGCCGGAGTCCCGGCCAGACGAACCAGCCCGTCGCCACGAAAGGCGCTACCGAAACGAGCCCGCCGTCCGCCGACCAACCACCGGCGGCAGACCTACATGCCCACTTGTTACCCGGACGGGCCTGATTGTCTTCGCTTCATCTGTTGTCAATGGGCTGGTGTTTGTAGGGCAACGAGTTCCGGACCTCGGGGCCATACCAACGTTTCCCGGCAATCTCGCTATTCTTGAGATGCTGGCGTGGACTGGGGCGGGTGCCAGGGCCAAGCCGTCAACGCCGTCGTCGAGCAGCCCACGCAGCACGAGGTGACCCTCGCCAAGCTCGTGCTGTTGCAGGTGTACGAGCCGGGCCCGGACGACGCCGTGCTGCTTCGCAGCACTTGTCCCTCGCCCTCGCCAATGCTCGGGCTTCGGGACGCGACGCACAACACGACGATTCTCAAGGACGTGCTCTGGTCCGCGTGGCGGAGCACTTCAGCGCGCAGCGCGTGGTGGCGGACCAGGGCGAGGGCGCGCACCAGGCCGAGGTCCTCAAGCGCGAGCTCGGCGGCCGGTTCGTGCCGTACCGGTTCACGAGCGCGAGCCGCGACTGGCTCGTGGACAACGCCAGGTTCCTCGTCGAGAAGGGCCTCGTGCGCTTGCTCATGGAGCCGGACACGGTGCGGCGCGCGTTCACGAACGTGCAGGCCATGGAGAAGGGGTACGAGCAGCCGGACCGGAGGCTGAAGGACGTGTTTGATGCGGTGGGGTTGGCGTTGAGCGAGGTGCGTTCCTCGACGTCCGCGCGGCACATGACCATGTTGACCGCGCGGCCCCGCCGGGAAGGTGTCCGGGGTGCCCGAACAGCGCGTTTTGGGCTCCGGTGAGGCTGAGAGGCTGCGCCCTGGGCGGTACCGCGGCGTGGTTTGGGGATGGCACGAAGGGACCTTTCCTGGGGGGATGCCCATTGGACAACCGGTATCGGGGCTCCCCTTGACAAAGCCCGCCGGGGCCCGTGACACCGTAACGTAGTGCCCGGCATCCCCAATTCGTGCCGCGCTACACCCGGGGGCGGTTCTGTCCCCTAAACAGGTGATGCAGGGCCCTCTGGCGCAGGTGTAACTTTTCGGGTGACGGCCTTCTCCAAGAGGGCTTTCCACTGGAACCCGTCCAACACGGGCAGCCGCGCCGCCTCCCCCGGGGTCGTCCCGAGCGCCTGGTGCGGGCGAACGAGATTGTAGTGGACCCGAAACCCCTCCGACAAAGCGGCGGCCCCTTGGTCGTTGTCGAACGCCCGCATGACCTTCGTGCGTTCCTTCTCCGTCCCATGGAGTCGTTCGATCCGGTTGTTGCTTTCCCTCGCGCGGATGCTGGGGACGCGGCGGTGGGGATTGACCCAGCCCGTCGAGCCCGGACCTCCGACGTGGCCGAACTCGGCCCCGACGGCGGCGGGGTACGCGTTCATCCCGTCCGTGCGAACCTCCATAGGACGGTCTGGCGTTGCGCGTTTCGCCTTCTTCAACGGGGCTCGCGTGTCCTCCATCCCACGCGCCCGGCTGACGTGGGTCGCCAAGAGGAACCGGGTCTCCCCGTCCATGACGTTCCACAAGTACCGCTGCTGGCCGTCCACGTTCACCACCGTCTCGTCGACGTGCCACCGTTGTCCGACGCGGGCCTGTTGCTCGTCCATCCATTGAGCCGCGAGGCGTGAGTAGCGGACGACCCAGCGGTAAACCGTCATGGGGGACAAGTCGAGTCCATGGACCTGTAGGAAATGGTCGGCCACGTTTCGAAAGGATAGGCCGCGGAAGTACAGGTCCAGGGCAAGGGCGATCTTCGCCGGGTCGCCCCGCCGCTTCTGGTATCCATCGCGGCCCGCGAATCGGAACCCACAGGTCCGGCAGAGGTAGCGGGCGAGGGTTCCGCTCGCGTTGTGGCGCTTGCCGTTACAGACGATGTTATGCGATTTGCAGCGCCCACAGGAGGGCGTCTCCGGCTGCGGCGGAGCAGTGGATGCCCTGAGTTCGTTCTGAAAGCGTACGGCGAGGATGTGGATGCAGGGGCCGCCCGTGGCCAGGTGGTGTGCGCACTCGCACGACCATCGGTCTCGGACGACCTCGACCGAGTAGGCGCGGTCGGGGCGACTCTGTGAGCGGACGACGAAGCGGGTGGGAGAGGCGCTCTCGATCTGGTCGCCTCGGGCGACGATGGCGAGGGCGGGGGTTCGTTGGTCGGGCCAGGGCGTTTGCGGCATCCGAAAACACCGTTTTCGATACCTAATTGGCGTCGATACCTAATAAGGGTTTCGATACCTAAAGCTTGATTAGCGCAGGACCCCATTCCCTCAGCGTGATGCTCCAACGGGTCGTGAGCCGCAAGGTGAGCGGCAAGACGTACTACAAGTGGCAAATCACTTTGCCTCCCGACGATGTTCAGCGCCTGGGATGGAGAGAAGGCCAGGAAATCGAGTCCGAAACCCGTGGAAGGCAATTGTACCTGCGTCCAAGGCCTCCGACGGGCGCCCACTGAATCGCTGGGCTACTTCGAGCCTGAGCCGGAGGGCGCCGCGCCGTCCACGCACGATCCGCAAGGGATCCGGACGACGGGTCCGTCCTGTTGATGCGCCCGGTCGGCCAAGGGACATCATGAACGGCGCCAGAACGGCGCCACAAAGCTCCTAATAGACGCCTGCCCCTTGGTGCCTCGTGGCTTCAGGATTCCTGGATTCGGCCTTTCTAGCCCTGGCCGCCGCAGTCGTGTTGGTCGGGCGCGCCGGGGATCCGCCCGGCTGGTCGCGGTCGCACTCGCTGGGAGCCACCTCCGGAGGCAAGCGTAGCGTAAGGCGCGTATCCCCCTTCGCCATCGTTATCCTGCTCGCCCCCGCCCTCGCCGGCTGCCTCGGCGGCGCGGGCCCCGACGGGCCCGCAGGGGCAGACGCGCCCCCGGTCGCGCCCCCTGAGCCCCTTCTGGCTATCACCGACCCCGCCGGGGACGCCACGCAGTACAACACGGAAATGCTCCGCCCGCTCGCGTACAAGTGCCGCATCGCCGGCGGGCTGCCGTGGGCCGCCTGCGCCACGGCTATGGGCTGGGCTCTCGACGCGCTCCCGCCCGCCACGGGCGGCGTCCCGGGCCCGCCGCAGCTCGACGGGACACGCGTCACCTTCCAGGAAACACGCGAGCACCTTGCCGTGCGCATCGAGGTCGTACGCCTCGACGAGACCTTCGTCCAGGACGCGCTCCGTCCCGGAGCGCCGTGGGCTGCGTGGTCCGTGTGCTGGGTCCTGGAGGACGTGCGCGAGTGCGCGTACTTCGAGGCGCAGAACATCACGGGGCCCTACAGCGCGTACGACCGCTACACCGACGCCTGCAACCCCTACTTTTGGTGCAGCTGGCAGATTGCCCACGAACTGGAGTTCGGGACGCCGGGGGCTATCCGGCTCCTCGTCCCGCGCGCACTGGTGTCCGGCGGTAGTTCCGGCGGCGTCCTGCAGGACCCGGTCTTTGTCGCCCAGACGGAGCCACCCGTACACGACCTGGGGCCCGCGGGCATGTTCTCGTGGGAAGTCAGCGGGCCCGTGCAGGCCTTCGGGAGGCACGACAACGCCCACGACGGCTACGCGGCCGACCTCTCGGGGCCCGGCTCCGACGTGCCGCTTGTCCTCCAGGCCGCCGCGCGGACGTCCGACGACGTCCCATTCGGCTTCGATGACGCCGCGGATGCGCCGACCGACCGGCCGGACGCGGACGTGTTGCGGGTCGAGGTCCTGGAGACGCCGACCCACGCCACCCTCGCGGCGCGGCTGGCTGAGATGCGCAATCAGCCGGGCGACCTCGAGATCGGCTTCGCGTGGGGACTCCCGGCCGGGTTCGTCCTCGAGGCGTTCGTCAACGGGGACGGCGGGAGTTGGGCGGCGATGGCCCGGCGCTGCACCTTCGACGGGTGCGGGCATCCTGTGCCGGTGGACATGGCATTGGCCGCAGGGTCCCCCGGATGGGTCAACCTCACGTTCGCTCGCGTCGACCTCGGCTCGCCGGCCGCGGGGGACCTCACCACCGTCCTCTACGCGTGGAGCGTCTTCGGTGAGACGCGCGCCGCGCGCGGGGCGGGCCCGTTCGCCCTCCGCGTCACCCAGGGTGGGACGCAGGCGGAGTTCGCCGGCGTCGCGCCGCCGCTCTGGTTCCGGCTGGGGACGCTTGCCTAGTTCGGCACCGATGCCTGCCCGTGGCGGCGCACGACGAACTCATCACGGCCCCCGCCGCCAGAGTTGCCGCCATGCGTTGAGCCGGAAAAGGTTGAGTTATCACCCGAATGGTTACCGCCCGCCAGCCCTCGACCCTATCAGCCGAAAAGTGACAGAACCCCCGGGGGCCAAGCTTTTTGAACACCCCCGGGAATCAGCCCAAGCCGCCGGAGCGGCTGGAGATCGCTTGCAACCCCATGCAACTCCTTTGGCCCTCCTCGTCGCCGCGGCTGGCCTCGCGGGCTGCGCGGCACCAGACGAGGAGTTGCCGACCGTCCTGCCCTCGTTCTTGTGCCCATCACCCTGCGAGCGCGTCGTGGACGACGGGCCGGAGCGAGCGTTCGAGCCGGACGCCGCGGTGGACCCGAACGACCCGGACCACTGGATCATCGGATCAACCGTGTTCCACGAGGACGCGGAAATGGGAACCCCCCTCTATCTCACCGTGCACGTGACGTTCGACGCGGGACGCACGTGGACGGGGGGCCGCTTCCCGGGCGACGTCGCCCCCGATCACGCGCTGGTGGCTTACACCCACAGCGCGGATCCGGCCGTGGTCATCTTGGACGACGGGTCGGCCCTCTACGCGGGCATGGCCGCGACGGGCGTGCTGCATCCGCCCGGCGCGACGGGGCTCGCTCTGTTCCGCCCGTTCGACGTCTTCGTGGCGCGCTCCACGGACGGAGGGCTGACGTGGCCGGAGGCCGCGATCGTCGTCCGCGGCACGGGAATGATGGGCGTGGGGCCGCCCCAGGGCCTGTTCGTCGCGGGCACGTGGCCGGACCATCCCTGGCTCGCGGCGGGACCGGACGGCCGGGTCTTGCTGACGTGGCAGCTCCGCGAGGCCGAAGGGGGTCCTCAAACGTTCACAGCGTACGCGTCTATCTCCAGGGACGGGGGCCGCTCGTGGAGTCCTCCGGTGCCCATCGACGAGCGTTTCGATTCAGGGACGGCCCGCCCGAGCGTCGCCCCCGCCGGCACGTTCTGGCTGTCGTATCAGGACCAGTCCAAGGACCCGCGCGACGTGTGGATTGCTTCGTCGCGGGATGGGCGCGAATGGGCGAGGCGGCTCGTGCCGGATGTCGCGACAAGCTGGTTCCACGACTTTGACGCGTCGGGCGTCGCTCTTGGGCTCGTCTACGTGCCCGCCGACGTGGACGGCATGGAGACGGTGCGGTTGCTGCGGTCGGCCGATGGTGGCCTCACGTGGTCGGCGTGGGACCTCGACCGGTCCGAGGCCCCGGGCCACACGATGCCCCGCGTCGTTGTGCGCGGCACTGCCGCCCTTGCCACCTACTACTATCCACTGGCCGGGGGCGGCAGCGAGTACCGAGCCGCGCTCGTAAGCACCGACGGCGTGGTCTCGCGCGCCGTGCTCAGCGTCGCGCCAATCGGGGAGAGCGAGATCGTAGGGCGCGGCGGATGGCCCAAGTTCGGCGACTACGTCGGCCTCGGCGCGGGACCGACGGGCGCGGTCGCCTCATGGGTCAGCGCCGACATCCCGGACACGGATCTCCAAGCCGCTTGGGTGCCTTGGCCAGGCGCAGGCGACATGTAGAGGGCGTCGTCCTGGCGCCCCGCCATCCAGGGTGTTCTGCAACGCTGAAGGCAGGGTCGTCCGCTGGGCGGCGCCGATGACCCGCCCCAAAGGCCACCAGCCCCCCGGCGCCGCCCCCCTGACGCTCGCCCCGGGCGACCCCGCCCTCCGCCTCCTTCTCTCCCGCCGCCCCTCGCACCCCCCCGCCTCCCTCGACACCACGGCCCCCAGCGCGCTCCTCGATGACGAGCGCGGCATGGAGGTCGCCGAGTGGGTGTACTTCAACGCCGAGGAGCCTTGGTTCGGCTTCAAACTTACCGCAGAGATCGTGGGCCACAGGTTTCTACCGTGGCTGTTGCCGCCGGGCCCCTTTCGTAGCCGGCCCGTCTGGGTAACGATATCGAGGTAACCCGCCGCGAGCCAATAGGCGAGCGGTCGGGTTGACCGAGTTGTTATCGGGAGTACGACTCTTGCTGGGCCGAGTCACTAGCCGTTATTCCTTGGGTCCCGTCGAATTCGCTTTGGTTGCTGGCTTCCATTCGGGGATCGCTCGCTTCATGAATTCGTCAAACAATGGAACGGTGAAGGCGGTCTCGCCGTGGGCCGGACTCCAGATCATCCCTTTCGAAATGAGGCCGCTCCGCAGCGGGCTGACACTTTCAACCGGTCTACCGAGTGCATCCGCGATTGCGCCGGATCGATGTGGGCCTGGGCCGAGTTCGGCCATGGCACGTAGGTATTCCTGTTCGCGAGGCGTGAGCCGGTCAAACCGAACGCGGAAAAAACTTCTGTCGAGCGCGTCGGTTGCCGCCTGACGCGCCGCGTTCACGTCCGAAGCGGTGATTGGGGAGGCCTTCGCCTGATTCCACGAATGTTTCCCCCATTCCTGGAGGAAGTATGGGTAACCCTTTGTGACGGAGACTATGTTGCCGAGGGCGTCCCGCTCAATGTCGACCCCCTCCGCCCGCAAGGGTTGTTGTATCGCCTGCCGGGCCGCCGGCCCAGTGAGCGGTCCGACGGCCGGGAAGTCGAAGAGGCGCTCAGCATAGGACTTGGCGTCGCCGGCCAGGCCTGCTACCTGGGGCAAACCGGCCCCAAAGACCACGACGGGAAGGCCCCTTTGCGTTATGGAGTGAAATGCCACAATGAGCGCCCGCAGATCCTCCTCTACAAGATACTGGACCTCGTCCACAAAGATCGCGACACCGGCGTCGGCGGCCTTGGCAGCCTGCCCAACCGACTGAAGAAGGGTCGGCAAGTCCACCTCAAGGTTTCCGCTGTCCGCGACGGGGGGTTCCGTTACTTCGACTTGAAGCTCGCCAATGGAGACCCTGAAGGCGCTCGCGAATCCGCGCAACGCGCCTATCGCACGCGAGACTTGCTCCTTAGCTTTCTCGACCCGGCTGAGTCGCAAAAGCGTCGCCTTCAATCCGGGAGCGAGATACTCGGCGAGACGTTGGTCTTCTGGTGCCTCAAGCTTCACGACGTGATACCCTTGCGCCTCGGCCATCTCGCTGATTCTGTTCAGCAGCACGGTCTTGCCGACTCCCCGTAAGCCAAGTAGCATCTGGCTCTTTTCAGGGCGACCGGCCCGGACGCGATGGAGCGCGACGTCAGCCGCTTCGATGATTTCCTCGCGGCCGGCCAGCTCCGGCGGGGGAGACCCGGCGCCCGGCGCAAACGGATTACGGCGTGGATCCATTCTCTTCGACCTCGTCGTGGGGGTCCGCGTCGCCGAATAGGTGGCCGACCACGATTATAGAATTCTTAGGCCAACTTATCAATCTATCGACGGCTATCGGCTGAAGCCTTCAGTGCCGAGTGAAAAATGCCGCGATCCGGGGCGCTCGGCGCCTTCCCGATAACTTCTCATTCAGCAGTTTTTCCGCTGAACAGGAAGACGGCCCGGAGCCTTATAAATCGCCGGTCCCGTTTTCGGACGGCGTGGCCCTCTCCGTATAAAAGTCCGTCACGTTCACGCGCCCCCTCGGCCGTGTTATGAGGACGTCCGCATAATCCTGGGCTCTGCATTGGGGAGGCTTGGCGGGTACCGCTCACCCGCTGCCGGCAGCACCCCCCACAATCCCGCGTCCTTACAGATAAGATTTATCTTGCAGAAGCACCATAGTAAGACAGCATGGTCCACACCGTGAAAATCTCGGACCGCAATCAAGTCGCTCTCCCCCAGGACGCCCTTGACGCGATCGGCGCGCACCGCGGAGAGAGGCTCCTTGTGAGAGTGCACCAGGGCGTCTTGGAGCTTATCCCGGAACCGCTGGCGGAGCGGCTCCTCGACCGCGGCCTCGACGAGTTCCGCAAGGCCGGTCTCTCCACCTTCGAGAAGTATTGGGACAACGCCGAGGACGAGGCATGGAATGAGGCTTGACGCGGGCGACCTCGTGCTCGTCCCTTTCCCCCACACGGATCTCACCGCCGGGAAGCAGCGTCCCGCGCTCGTGCTCACGAGCGCGTCGTACAACGCCGCATCGCCCGACGCCGTGATCGCCTACGTGACCTCCCTGCGGCAAGAAGGCCCGTGGAGCGTGCCCGTGACGTCCGCCGATCTCTCGACAGGTGCTCTCGCGAAGCAAAGTTGGGTGCGCGTGGACCGCCTCGCGACCCTCGACCAGCGCCTCGTGCGCAAGGTCGCGGCCAAGATCGGCACCGGGCGCCTCGCCGAAGTGCGATCCCGGCTCAGCGCACTCCTCGTCGAGGCTCCCGCGGCCTGACCTGGCCCAGTACGACGCGCCGAACACCCATCCGGCCGCGGCGCCATCCCGGTCGGCGAAATCCTGCTGGGAAGCGGTGAACTCCTCCGAGCAAATGCCAGTCGGGAGAACGACCGAGGTAAGCCGCCGCGAGCGCCGGAGCGCTCGCGGTCGGCTTGACCGAATCCTATGTAGGTCTGCCGCTTGGATGCGGTGTCTGGTTTATGAAGGCGCGTGGTTGGACGAGATGTTTCAGGCGCAGTCCTGCCGAATCGTTGCGTCTCA
>JBQTJL010000245.1:0-5290 GCA_052387135.1 Methanobacteriota archaeon
TGGACGACCCGTCCCAGTTCCCCTTCTTGGTCGAGAAGATCTACGGCTTCGAACGGAACGACACGCTCCGGATGGCGCTCGTTCGGGCGCAGGTCGACGCGCACCTTCGGATGCGCGAGGACATGGAGTCGTTCGGGAACCGGTTCTACGTCGCGCAGGCGATCGAGCGGATGCTCTTCGGCGGGCTCCTCCTCGAAGGCGATTCAGGGAAGGACGACGACGAAGAAGGTTCCGACTGATCACTCTTCCTCGTTTTTCCGCCGGTGGTATTCTCGGACGCCGTCGGTGACCACGGGGACGAAGATGAAGAGTCCGAGCAGGAGCCCCAGCATCACCCACAGGTCCTTCGGGGCGTACGCGTTCACGACGCGCGTCCATTCGGCGGGCGGCGGGCACTGGTTCGCGCCGCACGAGTTGTCGTAGTCCGCGACCGCGAGCTTGATGAGACCGAACCACGGAAGCTCCCCGCGCGCCTTGCCTTGGACCCATCCGTCGGCGCCCACCGAGACCGGTTCCGGGGCGAGACCCGACGCCTGGTCGGAGACGCTGTTCGTCTGCGGGTTGTCCCCCTTCGTGATGAAGCCCGAGAGCGTCGGCCGGAACCGGCGGCCCTCGGAGAGCCCGAGTTCCGGGATCACGATCCCCGCGGTGTCGTTGAACGGACCGTAGCCTTCGACCACGTACGAGACCGAACCGGATCCGCATCCGGTCGTCGACGCGACCGGCGCGCCGTCGCATCGCACCTCGACGTACGCCATCGCGCGGTGGATGATCGGCGTCGTGGCGCGGTTCCCGCCCCGGAAGTACACGATCACGTCGCCGGGGCTGCCGTATCGCGATTTGCCGCCGGCGACCCACGTTTCCACGTCGTCGCGATCGTCGACCTTCTTCACGAGGACGAGGTCGCCCGGGTCGATCGTGCACACGTTCCCGTACGGGATGCAGAGGAGCCCCTCGGGAAAGTCGTCGGCCGGGTGCATCATGCTCCCCGACTCGATGACGACCATCGGGGGCCAGAGCCGCGTGTAGCCGTATAGCATGAGGAGGACCACGGCGACGATCCCCAGGGCGACGACGAGGTCGACGAACCAGTTCGCCTTCTTCACCACGCTCGTCACCGCCGGGGCGCGGCGTCCGGATCCCGGTCCGGCGCGGGCGCGGCTTCGCCCGGGGCGGGCGGCGCGGGTATTGCGGACCCGTCCTCGCGCACGACCTCGGCCTCGGCCGAGTCGATCGAGACCTCGCCGCGGCGGCGCGCCGCGATCTCACGGTAGCCGTCGAAGAGGACCGGCACGAAGATGAGGAGGGCGAGCGAGACGCCGAGCATCACCCACAGGTCCTTCGGCGCGTACGCGTTCAGCACCTTCGTCCCTTGCGGGTTGTATTGGTTGCAGTTGCACGGCGAGTCCGGATAGTTCGAGATCGCGAGCTTGATCAATCCGAACCATGGAAGCTCCCCGCGGGCCTTCCCTTCGATCCACCGGTTCCCCTGCTCGTCGACGACGCGGACCGGCTGCGTGAACACGCCGCCGGCCTGGTCCGCGGCGATGTTCGTCACGGGGTTGTCGCCCTTCGTGATGAAGCCGCTCCATGCCGGCTTGTAGCCGTTGTCGCGGTTGTAGCCGCGTTCGGGGCCGAAGCCCAGCTCCGGGATGAAGATGCCGTTTGCGCCGAACGCGCCGTAACCGTCGACGCGGTATCCGAGCACGCCGGCGCACGCGGTTGCGACCTCGACGGGCTGCCCGTCGCACGTAAGCTGGACGTACGTCATCGCGCGGTGGATGATGGGCGTCTGTGCGCGGTTCCCCATCCGGTAGTACACGATGACGTCGCCGGGGTTCCCGAAATGGGCGCCGCCTCCGCCCTTGAACGTCTCGACCTCGTCCTTCTCGGTGATCTTTTTTACGAACACCATGTCGCCCGGGTCGATCGTGCACGTGTTGCCGTAATCGGCGCAAAGCACGCCTTCGGGCGGCACGCCCTCGGCGTGCATCATGCTCCCCGATTCGACGACGACCATCGGCGGCCAGACCCCCGTATAGAGGAAGAGGACGAGGAGCACACCCCCCACGATGCCGAGTGCCGTGAGCACGTCGACGAGCGCGGAGGAGGACTTTCGGGGCATCCAGAGTGCGGCTAGGCGGCAAGGGCTTAAAAACTCTTCCAGAGTACGTACCCTCGACGATGACGGCCACGGACGAGAAGCGCGCGATCCTCCTTTCGCTCCACCGCGGCAACGCGGAGGTGGAGTCGCTCATCGCGTCGCTCGGCTACGGCCTCTCGGGAGTCCACGTCCAGCGCCGGCCTCGTCCGGATCCGAACACGTTCTTCGGAAAGGGCAAGGTCGAGGAGATCGCGCGCTCGCTCCACGCGGACGAGGTCGAGACGACCCGCCGCGCCCGCACGGGCCCGATCCGACGACGGACCGACGATACGGAAGCGACCGTCGACCTCGTCGTCGTGAACGACGAACTCCGGGCGTCGCAGGTGTACCACCTCGAGCAGACGTTCCGCACGCGGGTCCTCGACCGCGTGGGCCTGATCCTCGAGATCTTCGCGGACCGCGCGCGGACCGAGGAGGCCCGCCTCCAGGTCGAGCTCGCGAAGCTCTCGTACGAGGCGCCGATGGTGAAGGAATACATCAACATGACGAAGCGCGGGGAGCACCCGGGCTTCATGGCCGGCGGCGAGTACACGGTCGCGTACTACTACGACACGATCCGGAGGAAGTCCGCGAAGATCCGCCGCGAGCTCGAGCGGATCCGGAAGGAGCGCGACGTCCGCCGCGCCCACCGGCGACGCGCCGGGTACCACTTGGTCTCGCTCGCAGGGTACACGAACGCGGGAAAGAGCGCGCTCCTTCGCCGGCTCTCCGGCGCCGAGGTCGCGGTCGAGAACCGGCTCTTCTCGACGCTGCAGACGACGACGCGCCGCGCAACGGACGACACCCGCGAGATCCTCGTCACGGACACGGTCGGCTTCATCGAAGACCTTCCGCCGTGGGTCGTCGACGCGTTCCACTCGACGCTCGAGGAGATCACGCTCTCGGACGTGATCGTGCTCGTCCTCGACGTCGCGGACGCGACGAGCGAGATCGAACGCAAGCTCCGGACGAGCCTCCAGATCCTCTGGAGCTTCGAGGAGATGCCGCCGATCGTGCTCGCGTTGAACAAGGTCGACCGGGCGACCCCGGAGCACGTCGACGCCGTGGTCGCCGACCTCAAGAGGAAAGGGCTCCTCCCGGAGGAGTGGGTCCTCATCTCGGCGCTCCAAGGGACGGGCATCCCGACGCTGCTGGATCACGTGCGGCGCCGGCTTGAACCGTACTCGCGGATCGAGGCGGTCTTTTCCGCAAGCGAAGACACCGAGGCGCTCCTTTCACGGCTCTTCGACGAGACCCACGTCGTCGACGTCGAGCGCGGCGGCGACGTGCGGGTCGCGTTCGAGGTGAAGCGGAGTTTCGTGCCGCACTTCCTCGACGTGATCGCGGGCGCTCGAGACGTCCGGGTCATCCCTGCCAATACCGTTTGACCGATGACGAACGGTTCGTGGCCAATGACGGGTGATGGGGGTGGCACGTGACGGGTGATGGACGTGGTAAGTGACGGGTGATAGGTGATGGACCGGCGGCATCGACACCATCACTTATGACCCATCTCAGAGAAGCGGTGGGTCGGGTTGCAGGGCGACGTTCCCCTCCCCCTTGTTTCCGATGCAACATGGTTTTCAGTCCTAGAATAAATCATAATAAAAAACAAATAAAAATCGTTCTGGTAGGGTAGGACGGTTGCAGGCGAAGCCATGGGGTGGGGGTCTGGGCGGGGCGCAGCTTCCGCAAGGCAAAAAACCCGTGGGGCGCTCCGGGTCTCGTGCGGGTCGCGTTCATATCGGACGTCCATTCGAACGCCCAGGCCCTGACCCCTGTCCTTGCAAAGATCGAGGAAGAACGGGTCGACGCGGTCTACTGCCTTGGCGATCTCGTAGGGTACGCCGCGAACCCGAACGAGGTCCTCCATGAGCTCCGGGCGCGTCAGGTCACGTCGCTCATGGGCAACCACGATTGGGCGGCCACGGTCGGGACGTCGGAGGGGTTCAACCAGACCGGCCGAGCGGGCGTCCTGTACTCGAAGCGGGTCCTCACGGCCGAGCACGCGACCTACCTTGCGTCGCTTTCGTCCCACGTGGCCGTGCCGCTCGGCGACCTCCTGTGCCTCTTCGTGCACGCCTCGCCGTTCGACCCCCTCTTCGAATACGTCCTTCCGCAGGACGCCGAACTGCGCCGCGAAGAGTTCGACGCGCTTCCGTACGACGTGGTCGCGATGGGTCATACGCACGTCCCCTTCACGATGGAGCTCGGGCGGCGCCGCCTCGTATTCAACCCGGGGTCGGTCGGCCAGCCCCGCGACCACGACCCGCGCGCGTCCTTCGCGATTCTCGACACGGACGCCTGCGCCGTGAAGCACCATCGGGTCTCGTACGACATCCACGGCGCGATCGATGCGATCCAAGCCGCCGGGCTCCCAGACTTCAGCGGGCTCCGCCTCTTGCGGGGCATCTAGGTGCGCCGCTTCCTCGTCATCGGCCACCGCGCCCGCACGACCGCCCCCCTCCCGCTCGATGACCTCGGCGGCGCCGGCGGCCGCTGGGACGTGCTCGTGCGATGCGTGAACGCGGCCCTGTTCGTAAGCCACGGCCTCCGTCGGGATTCCGAGATCCACCTGCTGCTCCTTGGGCCGCCCGAGCCGCCGCGGGTCGTCCGCGTCGAGGGCGCGAAACTTCGGCATGCGAACCCGGACGAGCGATCGCTCGCCTCGCTCCTTTCGAAGGCGCTGGCGACCCCGGCGCCCGGTCCCGTGTTCATGGAGGCCTCGCCCGGCGTCTCGGTCGCCCGGATGGACCTTGCCGAAGTACTGGAGCGAATCCCGGGCCCGTGGCACCTGCTCGTCGAGGACGGGACTCTCCTTGCCGCGGAAACGGGGCGCCTCGGGGGTCCCGGCGGCCCTGGCGGTCCCGGCGGCGCCGGTGGCGACGTAGGCTTCGTGATCGGGGACGACCGGGGCTTCACGCTCGATGAGGAGGCATTCCTTCGCGCGCGATGCCAGGGCGCCTTCCGGCTCGGTCCGGTTTCGCTGCAGGCGGAGCATGCGATCGTCGTCGTTCATACGTTCCTTGACGTTGCACGGGAGCAGGTAGCAGGGAGCGGGTAGCCGGGCGGTTGGCGGGGTTTGGTGCCGTCCATCCGTCCGGCTCCCTGCGCTAGGGCGTCGCTTCGCTCCGCCCTGCGCCTCGC
>JBQTJL010000246.1:0-4217 GCA_052387135.1 Methanobacteriota archaeon
CACTCGGACCCCCGGTAGACCTGCCCGCCCCTCGCCATATCGCGAAGCTCATTTCGCGAAGCTCATATCGCGAAGCCCATATCCCGTCCGGTGGCGCGGCGACGCGTCGTGGTCGTAGGAGGCGGGGCCGCCGGCTTCTTCGGCGCGATCCGGGCCGCCGAGCTCGGGGCCGGCGTCACGATCCTCGAAGCGGGCGACGCGCCGCTTGCGAAGGTCCGGATCTCGGGCGGCGGCCGCTGCAACGTGACCCACCACGAGTTCGACGTCGCCCGCTTCCTCGAGAACTATCCGCGCGGGGCCCGGGAGCTCCGCGGCGTGTTCGCGCGCTTTGGGGCAAAGGACACGGTCGATTGGTTCGAACGGCACGGAGTGGAGCTCAAGGCCGAGGAAGACGGCAGGATGTTCCCGACGACGGACCGCTCCGAGACCGTGATCGCGTGCCTCATGAGGGCGGCGCGCGGGCTCGACGTCGAGCTCGGGACGCGTGTCATGACGACGGCCGTCGGCCGCGAAGGCGACGCGTGGTGGGTGGCGGCGCGCGACGGGTCGAAACGGCCCGCGGACGCGGTGCTCCTTGCGACCGGATCCGCGCCGATCGGGCTCCGGATCGCGACGGGCCTCGGGCACACCGTGGTCCGGCCGCTTCCCGCGCTCTTCAGCTTCGTCGTGAAGGACCCGCGGATCCTCGGGCTTGCCGGCGTGTCCGTTCCGAACGTCCGGGCGACGCTCGACGTCGCCGGGCTCCGGCGCCCCGTGACGAAGGAGGGGCCGCTGCTCGTCACGCACCAGGGGCTCTCCGCGCACGCGATCCTCCGCCTTTCCTCGTGGGCGGCCCGTGAGCTCTCCGAAGCGGCCTACGGCGCGCGGCTCGTGCTCGACCTTGCGCCCTCCTCGACCGAGCCGGATCTCCTCGCGGCGGCCGAACGCGTCCGCGCCGAACATCCGAAGGGCACGATGGCGGCCCATTCGATCGCCCCGGCCGTCCCGCGAAGGCTCTGGGAACGGCTCCTCGCCGCGGCCGGCGTCCCGCCGGAGACCCTGTGGACGCATGCGCCCCGGAAGGGGATCGCGGCGCTCGTCGCCGAGCTGAAGCGCGGCGCCTACGTCGTCCACGGCCGCGGAGATTTCCGCGAGGAGATCGTGACCTGCGGCGGCGTCTCGCGCAACGAGGTCGACTGGACGCGGATGGAGAGCCGCGTCGCGCCGGGCATCCATTTTGCGGGCGAGATCCTCGACGTCGATGCGCTCACCGGCGGCTTCAACTTCCAGAACGCGTGGAGCACCGGGTGGGTGGCGGGGAACGCGATGGCGGAGACGCGTTAGCCTCTTTCCATCGGGCTAGGGCGGGGGCTCCGGCTCGGGCTTGGGAGGGCGCGGGCGAGGGCCGGGGAGGGCACGGGCACAGGACGGGGGGCCCCGGCCCTGGCGGACCGACACGGCCGCGCGAAAAGGGCAAGACCCCCCCGGGCGCTTCCGGAAGTGGTGCGACGATGAAGATCACCTGGCGCGGTCACTCCTTCTTCGAGCTCGAATGCAAGGGCGGCCTGAAGCTCGCGATCGACCCATTCTGCGAAAATGGCCTTACGCGTACGATGCCACGCGACGTGAAGGCGGACCTCGTGCTCTTGACGCACGGCCACGCCGACCACGTGGGCTCGACGAAGGAGATCGGCCGCCCCGTCGTCGCGATCTACGAGCTTGCGAACCACTGCCAGTCGACGCTCGGCATCCGCGACGCGACCGGGATGAACATCGGGGGCACCCTGCAGAAGTCCGGCGTGCGGGTCTCCATGACGGACGCGCGGCACTCCGCGGGCGCCGGCCCGATGGGCGACGTCTATGCGGGGAACCCCTGCGGGTTCGTGATCGACGATGGTGAGACCCGGTTCTACCATGCGGGGGACACCGGGCTCTTCGGCGACATGCGCTCCGTCGTCCGCGACGTGCTCCGGCCCACGATCGCGGCGGTCCCGATCGGCGACCTCTACACGATGGGCCCCGAGCATGCGGCGATCGCGGTCGAGTGGCTCGGCGTACCCGCCGCGATCCCGATGCATTACAACACGTTCCCGGCGATCCGGCAGGACGCCAAGAAGTTCGCCGACCTCGTCGGGAAGAAGGCCGACGTCCTCGTCCCGGCCGTGGACGAGCCGCTCGACCACCGGTAAGGTTTTTCCCGGCCCGCGCCCTTTCGCCCCCATGCGGGGTCTCGTGGGTCTCGTAGCCTCGTGCATGGTGGTCGCCGTCCTGCTTCCCCTCCCGGCTGCCGGCTCCGGCGACGGCGTCGACCCACCGTCCGCGTTCGCGGTCGTCGCAAAACCAGGGCGCGCCGTCGCCTCCTGGCGGGCCCCGATCGACAACGGCGAGGACGGCGACTGGGTCCGATACTTCTCGCTCTACCGCTGCGACGCTCCCTGCGGCAGGCCCTCGCTCGTCGGGAACGTGGGCTCGTGGGTCCTCCTATTCACCGACCGCGTCCAGTTCACGGACTCGACCGCGCCCGTCGGCTCGTCGGCATGCTACTTTGCGACCGCGACTACGGACTCCGGCGAGACGCCGGCGACTCCGACGATCTGCGTGACGCCGCTTCCCCTGCCGGACCCCGCGGTATCCTCGCTCCGCGTCGACAAGCCGGTCCTCGTCACCGACCACACGGCCCCCATGGTGAACCCGATCCGTTCGTTCGACGTCTCGTTCGTCCTCGCAAACGACGCTTCCGGCGCGACCGAGGCGACCGTCCCCCTTGTGCTGTCGGCCTGTCCGAAGGCCGGGGAGTTCGCGACGCCGTCGATGCTCCGGACCTGCGAGCGGATTGCGACGTGGGACGTCCTCCTCGGGGCCGGCCAGACCCTCGCCGTTTCGGCCCTGTGGGAAATCCGGGGCGACCTCGGCGACTACGAGGTGTGCGCCTGGGCCCAGTACGCGTATCCGCAGACCGCGGTCGCGAACGACCGCCGCTGCGTCGAGGCGTTCGTCCTCGTCGGCGGCACCGGCGCCGGCGGCGCGCACGTCGTGTGACGCGCGAAGCACGAAGAAGCGGCTCGGACTTCGGCGTGCCACTGAGTGGCTGCGGAAGCGGGATGTAGGGCGTGACGTAGACACCGCGCGGAGACTTGGAGGTACGTCATGGCGCTCGGGCCGCGGCTCGTCCTACGTGCACTCGCTGTCGCCCTCCTCGTGCCGCCGATCGTCGGCGCCGAGAACGGCGATTTCCGGAACCGGACCTTCGAACAGGCTGACATCCGGGACTCGTATCTCGAGAATGTGACGATCCGCGACTCGACCGTCCGGGACTCCCACATCGTGGGCTCCCACATCGAGAACAGCACCCTGGTCAACGTCGAGATCTTCGGAAGCAGCGTCGACGATTCGCTCCTTGTCCACGGGGCGATCCACGACAGCCGGATCCGGCGCGGCGACGTGTCCCACTTCCTCGTCGAGGGGACCGAGATCGAAGAGGGCATCTACCGCGACGTCGCGATCTCCCGATCCGTCGCCGACGAAGCGGACATCGCGCGCGCGTTCGTCTCCGAGTCCGAGGTCACGGGCTCGATCCTCGCGGATCTCCAGCTCCACGACTCGACCGCCTGGGGCGTCCGGATCCACGAAGCGTTCGTCGCAAAGAGCGAGATCGCGGGCCGCGTCGACGACGCGACCCTCGACTTCACCTACGCGACCCTATCGATCCTCCAGAACGTGACGGTCGCGGAGGACAGTCGGCTCTTCCGGTTCATCCTCGCGGACGGCGAGGTGGCGAACGCGAGCCTCGAAGAAGGCACCGTGCTTCGCTTCTTCGCGGCCGACGTCGACCTCCGGCTCGTGCGTCTCACCGACGGCAGCATCCGGCGCGCGACGTACGACACCGTCGAACTCTGCGGCGTGCTCGACGCCGACACCGGCGTCTGGCAACCGCCCTGCGAGGACGAGCCGCAGTTCGTCCTCTCGGACCCTTCCCCGCCCCCCGACGGCGGGACCTCCGCGACCGAGACGGTCGAGCTCTCGCTCGCTCCCGAGACGGGCGGAGCATCGGACCTGCCGCCCGCTACCGAACCCGAACCCGGGCCCCCTCCCGAGCCCGCTCCCGAGCCCCAGTCCGCCATTCCCGTCCAGTCCTCCATTCCCGCCGAATCAGCCATTTCCGACATTTCCGACATCTCCGCCATTTCCGGCACTCCCGAGTTCGTCTGGATCGGCCGCGGACAGGCGAACCTCGCGCC
>JBQTJL010000247.1:0-6574 GCA_052387135.1 Methanobacteriota archaeon
GAGGCGTCGCGGCTCCTTACGACGCGGGCCCGACAGGTCGTGGACAAGCCCGGCGGCGTGACCCTCGAGACCGATGCATCGATCCCGCCAAAGGGCGCGTCGTACCGGTACTCGATCGCCGAGCTCCGCGCGATCGAGGCCGCGCACCGCTCCCGACACACCGAGGGCGACACGGCGGCCCTCTACGTCCTGTATCTTGACGGCGCCTTCGAGCGCGACGGCTCCGACGCGCGGGTCCTCGGCGTCGCGTACCAAGGGTCGAGCATCGCCATCTTCAAGGGGAACGTCCGGAGCGCGTCCCGCGACGACTGCACCGGCCTCCTTTGCCCGCCGGGCACGGATCCCGAGGAGCGGTTCGTGGAACGGGCGGTCCTCATCCACGAGTTCGGCCACATCCTCGGGCTCGTGAACCACGGGATCCCGATGGTGCAGCCGCACGAGGACGCAAACTCGCCGGGGCACTCGACGAACGAGCGGAGCGTCATGTACTACGCCGTCGAGTCGACCCTCGTCGCGAACCTGTTCGACGACGGGGAAAGCATCCCGAACGAGTTCGACGCGATGGACAAGGCCGACATGAACGCCGCCAAAGGGTGACCCCCATGCCGAACCCCAAAGTCGACCGGCTCTTCACGGACGCGGTCGGGATGAGCATCAACAAGAACATCGTCGACATCGCGACGCTCCTTACCTGGGCCACCGAGACCGCCGACCTTGCCGAAAAGAAGGGCCACGTCGAGCGCGCGATCGAGCTCCTCGAGGACGTGAAGAAGAATCTCGAGATGCTGCAACGCGGCGAGCGCCCTCCGCCTTGAGGCGAGGCCTGAACAACGGTCCGGCAACAACCCTTATAAGGTGAGAGACGGGCTTCTGCCGCGGGATTCCGATGACCGTCCCAGCCCGCCGACTCCTCGTTGCTGCCCTTCTCGTGGCGACCCCCATCCTTTCGGGGTGCATCGGCGCCTCGGACGACCCCATCGAATCGAGCGCGATCTCGCCGCTTCCCGACCTCTCCCGGATCCTCGCGCTCCACGAGAACGGCGGCTTCTCGATCGACGCGCTCGTGCCGGTCTACCTCGTGGGCTTCGACGCCGGGGTCGCGGAAGCCCTGCAGGCGTCCCTCGAGCCCACGCCGATCGACCACGGGCCGATCAGCTTCAACCGCGCGTTCCCGCCCGGCCCCGACAACCTCCCGCTCCAAGGCGGATTCTCGCAGGCCCCGACGCAGCCCCGCGCGATCTTCCACGTGCGGGCCGTCGACGACGCGTTCGCCGCGCGCTTCTTCTCGTACGCGGCCGGCGCGACCGTGGAGGGCGGCGCCCTCGACGCGAACGCGGCCGAGGCGTGGCTTGCGACCGAGCTCCCGGCGGCGGGCTTCCCGCTCGACCCGAACGAGCCGCCCGTCGTCATCCTCCACGGCGGCGACGCGCTCGGCGAGCACTCGTGGCGCTACTCGTATCCGAAGGGCTGGCTCGAGCCGGTCCGCGCGTTCGGCGAGCTCTATCCCCTGTTCATCTACGACGTCTCCGCGACGTCCGACCCGTACGTCGTGAGCGAGGCCCCGAGCGCGCTCGGCCTCGTGTTCGGGACGGTCTTCGGGCCGGCCGAGCGGAAGGAATACAACTATCCCATGGACGCGGGCGGCGACGAGACCGTGAAGAAGCTCGCGGAGTTCTCCGTCGACGCGGCCCATTACCGGATGCTGAAGGGCCCGATCTATCCCATCCCGACGAACCCGTGCCACCACGTCACGTTGATCCTCGCGGTGCACACGACGTCGCTCACCGAGGCGCTCCCGATGTACAAGAAGGCGGCCGACTGGGTCGACGTCCCCGGCCTCGAAGGCGCCTTCGAGAACCTCACGGGGGACGAGGTCACGGTCGAGCTCAAGATCCTGATGCTGCCGCAGGACGAGCCCGTCCTCGACGCGCTCTCTCGCGGCGCCGGCTCGTTTGCGACGCTCGACGCGCTCCGCTGGTACCTCGACGAGAACTGGGAGAAGTTCGTCACGATCCAGGAGCCCTGCGAGGAATACCTGTCGCTCTTGATCTTCGGCGACCCGGCGACGGTCGGCGCCTTCGGCGGCATCGGCACCTACGACGTCGAACGGAGCCACCGGATCAGCTTCTCGCTCGTCCCCGACACGTCCCGCATCCGCGACGACTACGACGGCCCGGGCCGCGACGAGCTCGCGGGCAGGCCCGTCGTGGGGACGCGCGTCAAGTCCCGCGAGGTCCCGGACCGCGTGAACCTACTCTACTCGCACGAGACGGGCCACTTGTTCGGCATGCACCACCCGCAGCACCTCACGAAGACCGAAGCCGACTCGCCGCAGAACTCCGCGTTCGAGAGCGTCTGGTCCGTGATGAGCTACGAGACGGTGGACCGCACGATCGACTTCGGCGTGATCGACCGCGCCCAGTGGACGAGGAACCGAGTCGGATACACGATCCAGGAGGCCCGCGAGATGGGCCTCGAAGGCACTCCCGAGTTCGAGGCGGCCCTCGGGCACCTGCGGATGTACCACTGGACCGAGGCGCACCTTGCGCTCGAGCCCCACCTTGCGATGGAGGGCGACGCGCACGAGCACGAGCGCCTCCCCGACTACGAGATCCACGACCGGCACGCCCACCCGTGGAACTAGTCGGCAACAAGGGTTATAAGCCGACGAAGGCGGTCCGTGTCCGGGACCTCGCATGACGTCACAGAGACCGCGCGGACTCGCCCTTCTTGTCGGACTCGTCGTCGCCACGCCCGTGCTTGCGGGCTGCATCGGTTCGTCTGAGGAACCCCTCGCCGCCTCGTCCCTCCTCCCGCTCCCGGACATCGCGAACGTGCTCTCCCTCCTCGACGAGGGCGGCTTCGCGATCGAGACGCCCGTCCCGGTCTACCTCGTGGGTTTTGGCGCCGACGTCGCGCCCGCGCTCGCGGCCGCGCTCACGCCCGAGGTCGTCGACCACCAGCCGTTCAGCTTCACGCGGAACTTCCCGCCGTCGCAGGAGACGATGGACGACGACGGCACGCTCGGGCCCGCTCCCGCGCAGCCGCGCGCGAACTTCATCGTGCGAGGCGCCGACGACGCCTTCGCCGAGCGCTTCTTCACGTTCGCGAAGGGCGCAGCGGTCGACGGGGGCGCGCTCGATGCGAACGCGGCCGAGGCCTGGCTCGCGACGGAGCTTCCGGCGGCCGGCTTCCCGCTCGAGGACGATTATCCGGCGTTCGTGATCCTGCACGGCGGCGACGCTTTGGGCGACCACCGGTGGCGCTACACGTATTCGCACGGCTGGCTCGAGCCGGTCCGTGCCTTTGGCGAACTCCACCCGCTCACGGTCTACGACGTGTCGGCCGAGATCGACCCCTACGTGGTCCGCCCGGCCGCCCCGACGGACCCGGTGAACGCGGCGGTGTTCGGCGCCCGCGAGGTGGCGAAGTACAATTACCCGATGGAAGCGAGCGGCGAAGAGGCCGTCGGACTCTTGAAGACGCTCACGATCGACGCGACCCATTACCGGATCCTCAAGGGCCCGATCTACCCGATCCCGACGGACCCCTGCCACCACGTGACGCTCGTGCTCGCGATCCACAAGACGTCGCTCACCGAGGCGCTCCCGATGTACAAGAAGGCGGCCGACTGGGTCGACGTCCCCGGCCTCGAAGGCGCCTTCGAGAACCTCACGAACGACGAGGTCACGGTCGAGCTCAAGATCCTGATGCTGCCGCAGGACGAGCCCGTCCTCGATGCGCTGATGCGCGGGGCCGGCTCGGGCGCGACGCTCGACGCGCTCCGTTGGTACGTCGACGAGAACTGGGAGAAGTTCGTGACGGTCCAGGAGCCCTGCGAGGAATACCTGTCGCTCCTCATCTACGGCGACCCGGGCACGGTCGGGATGTTCGGCGGCATCGGCATGTACGACGTCGAACGGAGCCACCGGATCAGCTTCTCGCTGATCGCGGACCAGTCCCGCGCCCGCCAGACGTACGAAGGCCCGGCGAACGAGGTCGTGAACGACCTTCCCGAATCGAGGAACTGGAACCGGGTGAACCGCCTCTACTCGCACGAGACCGGCCACCTCTTCGGGATGCACCACCCGCAGCACCTGTGGAAGACGAAGGGGGACTCGCCCCCGAACTCGGCGTTCGAGAGCGTCTGGTCGTCGATGAGCTACGAGGCGGGCGACCGGATCATCGACTTCGGCAAGGTCGACCGCGCCCAGTTCCTCCGGAACCGCGCGGGCTACACGGTCGCCGAGGCGCGCGAGAAGGGCCTCGAAGGGACCCCCGAATTCGAGGCGGCGCTCGGACACCTGCGGATGTACCACTGGACCGAGGCGCACCTTGCGCTCGAGCCCCACCTTTCCATGGAAGGCGAGGCGCACGAGCACGAGCGCCTAGCGGACTACGAGATCCACGACCACCACTTCCACGACTGGTAGCACAGGCCCTACCCGCCATCGACCTCGACGGAGAACGACATCGACGGCCCCCCGCGGACCTCGGAGAGCTCGCGCAGGCGCACCGCCTCGACCTCGGCGCCGGAGGCACGGAGGATCTCGGCAAGGCCCGCGACGTGGCCGTCGCCGACCACGGCGACGATCCGCGGATGCCGGGCCGCAACCTCCTGGAGGTGCCGCGCCATGAAGGCGTTCCGCTCGTCTATCAGGACGCGCTTCACCGTCGGGAACTCCCGGCCAAGGGCCTCGATGTAGCGGTCCGGGTCTTCGCGGACCTTGGAGAGCTCCGCCTCGACCGACGAGGTCGATGCAAGCCCTGAGAACAGGATCGACCCCACGAAGCGGAGGCGCTCGCGAAGGCCCATCTCGCGCCAGAGCCGGCGGAACGCGAAGCCGGCGTCCATGTCGATGAGCGCGAGCCCGGCCCGGCCGAAGCGCGCGGCCTCGGCCGCCGCGAGCATCTCGTCGCCGGCCTTCACGCCGAACCCTTCCGCGAGCCGTTCCTGCATCTTCCCGAGGGTCCGGTAGAGGAGCGGCGTGCGCCCCCGCGCCCGGCGGTCTCGCAGCGCCTCGAACCGGGGACGGTCGAGCTCGAGGCAGACCAGCGTGGGCTCGCGGCGGAGGATCTCCTCTTGGAGGCGCCCGCGGAGGTCGAAGACGTGCCCGATGCCAAGGAGCGTGATCACGACGAGGGACCCCATGGACCTCCGTGCGGCTTTTATCTTTTGATACGCTACCTCCGTCCCGTGCGCCGCTCGCCCGTCCGGTTCGTCCTTCTCCTCGCGGTTTCGACGGGCGTCGGAACGGCCCTCGCCGCAGCCCCGACCGCGCCCGACGACGTGGACGCCGAAAGCGCGATCGGACACGTCCTCGTCTCGTTCTCGCCCCCGGGCTCCGACGGGGGGTTCCCGCTCCGCGGGTACCGCGTCTACCGGAGCGGAAGCCCCGAGTTCTTCCCCGAGACCCCGATCCACGAGGCGCAGGGGACGACCCGGCTCGTCGAGATCCGGAACGCGCCGAAGGACGTGCTCCTCTACTACGCGGTGAGCGCCTTCAACGCGGACGGCGAGGGCCCTCTCTCGCACTCGGACGGCGCCGTGCTCCACGGGGCCCCGCCACTCGTCGACGACCTTCGGGCCGAAGCCGAGACGCGAGGGATCCGGCTCACGTGGCGGCAGCCGCAGCGGCCGTTCCTTGCCGGAGCCCAGGTGTGGCGGTTCGACGAAGGCTCGATCGGGCTCCTCGAGACCGTGGCGGGCGCCGAGTACCTCGACTCCGGCGTCACGGACGGCGTGATCTACGGCTACCTCGTGACGACCTACTACGAGGGCGGGGCGGGGCTCTACGAGCGCCTGTCGCAGGCCGAGGCCGAGTACGGACTCGTGCCCGGCGCCGTCGCGAGCCGCGAGGCCCGGGTCGACTCGGACGGGGACGGGACGCGGGACCGCGAAGACGAGTTCCCGTTCGACGCGACCCGGACCGGCGGGCCGACCGCCGACGACGACCGGCCGTGGCTCCTCGTCGTCCTCCTTTGCGGCGCGGCCCTCGCGCTCGTCGCGTGGCGCGGCATCCGACGCGCGCGGCGGGCCGAGCGCCGGAACCCCCCGATCGGAGCCTTGGGCGGCCTCTCCGAGGACGAGCGCCGGAAGCTTACGCAGGCCGGCGTCGCGCGCTACCTCGACCTCGCCCGGTTCTCGCCGCGCCGCCTCTCGGAGGCGACCGGAATCGCGGAATGGCGCCTCTCCCCGCTCATCGACCGCGCGCGCCTCATGCGGATGGGCCACGTGGGGCCGCGCCTGGCCGGGCTCCTCGTGAAGGCCGGGATCCGGTCCCCGCACGAGCTCGCGCTCTGGCGCGAGGACGACCTTGCCGAGTTCCTTGCCGACCACCGTCACGAGCTCGACGCAGGCGTCCTCGGGCCCGGGCTCGAGCGCGAGCTTGCCCGGACGCTCATCGAGGAGGCCCAGCGAAGGATATGAGCGCGCCCTTCGGGCGCGCGGGATGAGGCGCTTGCGGCGCCGGGATGGGGCGCCTTCGGCGCCGGGATGAGCGCTCATCCCGCGAAGCTCATCCCGCGAAGCTCATCCCGCGAAGCTCATCCCGCGAAGCTCATCCCGCGAAGC
>JBQTJL010000248.1:0-3750 GCA_052387135.1 Methanobacteriota archaeon
CACGGCCGGCGAGCCCCTCGCGCCCTCGGAAGGGGCGCTCTTCGCGGAGGCCGCCTGCGTCGATTCCCGGAAGCTCCTTCGCGCGGCGCTCGTGCTCTACGGCGCGGCCCGCGACGCGGAGCCGCACCTTGCCGAAGCCGCGCGGTTGCTTTCGCTTGCGGGCACCCCGCGGGACCCGTCGTCCGCCGTCCCCGAGGCCGTGCCGCTCATGACGGCCGCCGTCGCCGCCGCAGAAGGCGCGCACTCGTCCACGGCCGCGCTCGAAGCGTTCGCGGCGATCGTCGCCGCCACGGCCGCGACGCAGCGGCTCGCGGCGCCCGTCGTCCCGTACGATCCGCCGCTCGACCCCGCGGCGCCCCTTGCGACGGCGCTCGCGGACCTCGCCCTCGCCCTCTCCGCCCCGCCCGAGGCGCTCGCGGCGCCCGCGCCGGCGGTCCCCGGGGCGCCGAACCCCGAGGTCGCCCGCGCCGTGGCGCTCGGGCTCGTTCCCGCCGACGCCGTGTCGACCGCATCGGCCCTGCCGGCGGACCTCCAGCGAGCCCTCGCGCGCATCGTCTACGCCTACCTCGACGCCTATCGCGGCATCCTCGGCGCGGTCGAAGACGCGGACCCGGCCGCGGCCGCGACCCTTCGCGCCGCGATCCTCGCCGGCGCGATCGACCCCCGCGCGCCGCTCGGCCCCGACACCGACCCGAAGATCCCGGGGATCGACCGGGCCGCCGCCCTCCGCGGCGCCCAGACGATCCTCGCCGCGACCGCGCGCGGAAGCCTCACGATCGAGAAATGGGGGCTCGTCTACGCGCACCTTCCTCCGGCCGCGCGCGCGGCGACCCCGGCCGCGCTCTCCGATCCCCGCCTCGGGCTCGCAGGCCTCGCCGGTCGCGGCCTCGGCGCACAGGACTACCTCCTCGGCGCCGCCCGCGCGGAAGGCCTTGCCGTCGAGCCGCCCACGTACGAATACGCCTTCGTGCGCGGGGGCCTCGTCGACGAGGTCGTGGCGCTTCGCGCCGGCCTCGGTCGCCCCGTCGGCGCCGACGAGGAGGCCCGCCTTCTCGCAAGCGCCCTCGCGCTCCCCGAGAACGTCGAACAGGCCGCCGCCCACGTCCTCCACGCCCAGAACGCGGCGACGCGCCTCCGGGCCTCGCTGCCCGTCTGGACCGAGGCCGACGAAGAGGCGCTGCGTTCCCGCCGCGCCGTCGCCGAGGCCGCGCTCCGGCACGAACCCACGACGCCCGCGGACGTCGAGGTCCTCCGGTCCTATTTCGAGCTCGTGGGGAAGAAGGAAGCGCGCGCGATCGCCGCGTACGAATCCGACCTCCTCGTCGCGGGCGCCGTCGACGCCGCCCTCCGGCACATCGCAGAAAACGGCTTCGGCGAGCAAGGTTCCGACGCGTTCCGCACGCAGGCCGGCCCCGCGGTCGCCCTGCGGCGCCCCCTCTTTGGGTCCCTCACGGACCTCCTGTCGCACGTGAGCCCCTTCCGGACCGCCCGGGCGCAGGTCTCGACGCCGGACACCTGTGGCTCGAACGCGAAGCTCGACGTCGACCCCGGGTCGCCCGGAGAACCCGAGGTCTCGATCGACCCGCCGGACGCCGTCGTCTGCGAGGATCTCCTCTTGGGCCAGCTCACCGCTGCCTGCACGCTCGCGCCGTACTCGCTCGTCACGTCCTCGACGGGCGACGCGACGAACGACGTGCTCTTCAAGGACGACCTTGCGCTCGTCCTCGTCACGGGGTGCGGCGCGTCGACCCTCGACTCGGCCTGGAACGGCGGCAACCAGGCGTTCGTCCTCGACCTCGGCGGCGACGACACGTACCGGAACAATGCGGGCGGCGTCACGGGCGGGAACATCTTCCAGCAGGTCTTCTGCGAGAACTTCCCCTTGCCGTGCGCCGCGGGACCGATCGCGGTCCACATCGACCTCGGCGGGACCGACCGGTACGACGCGACGACGGCGGACGGACGGCCCCGCATGTTCTCGCAGGCCGGCGTGACGGGCGGCGCGGGCTTCGGGACGTTCGGCGGCTTCGGCCTCCTCTACGACGTCGCCGGCGACGACACGTACGTCGCGGGCCCGTTCTCGCAAGGGTCGGCCTACGGCACGCTCTCGCACGCGCTCTTCCTCGACCGGCGCGGGAACGACCGGCACACGATCCGCGCCGGAGGCACCGCCTTCGACTCGAACGCGGGCGGCCAAGGGTTCGCGGCGGGCGGCCAGGTCGATTTCGCCTCGTTCCACTCGGTCGCGATCTTCGCGGACCAGGACGGCGACGACACGTACGCGGTGCCGGTCCACGGCCAGGGCGCGTTTGCGACGATCGGCGGAAACCCGGACGACGGGACGGACGACCAGAACGGCCTTGCGATGTTCCTCGAGGGCGCCGGCGACGACCGCTACAACGAGGAGTGCGGCGGGTCCTGCCAGGGGGCCGCCTACCAGCCGCTCCCGGACAACGGCCTGCCCGAGATCGAGATCGGGACGAAGATCGGGCCGGGCTCGATCACCATCGTGCCGGACCTCCGGATCGACGACGAATTCCTCGCGCAGCTCTCGATGGCGTTCCTCGTCGACGGGGGCGGCACGGATCGGTACAACAGCGACTCGCCGCTCCGGGGCGACGACCGCGCCTGGATCTCCGGGCTCCTCGGCGCCGGCCTCGACCTTTCCGCGGCGAACTCGGACGGCGCCGGGGACCCGATCCCGGACGTCGTCGAGCGCACGATCGGAAGCGACCCCCGGGACCCGGAGTCCGGCCTCGACGAGGCCCTCGACGATTGCCCCACCGGCCCCGACGCCGACCGTTGGCCCGGCCGCATCGAGCGCCAGCTCGGCACCGACCCGTGCGACCCCGCGAGCTACCCCGCCGGGATCCCGGCCGTCCTTCCGGCGCCCGGCGTCGTCGCGAACGGCGGCGGGAAGATCCTCGACCTCTCGCTCCGGACCGCGGTCGACGCGGACGCCGCGGGATTCCGCACGTCCACCGGCCCCATCATCGGCGACTTCACCATGGGGCTCGTCGCGGTGGGCGACGTCGGCGCGTCCCGCTTCGACCGCCCGTACCTCCTCTCCGTGGACCTCGGCGGCTCAGACCGGTACACGCGCACCGCGCTCCCCGGCGCGAACGTGCCCTTCCGGATCACGGAGGGCGCCTCCGAGCTCGACGGCGCGTTCGGCGTCCTTCCGTCGGTCGCGATCGACGTCTCGGGCTCGGACGTCCACGAACGGCCCGTCCTTGCCGCGCCCGGCCCCGGCGGTCAGGGCGCAGGGTACGGGCTTCTCGGCCTCGGTCTCCTCGTCGACCTCGGCGGAGACGACCAGTACGCCGGTTCGATCGACTCGCAAGGGGCCGCGGTCGGCGTCGGCGCCGTGGGCCTGCACCTCGACCTTTCGGGCACCGACACATACGTCGGCGGAACCGATTCGCAAGGCTCGGCCCGCCCGATCGACCCGCGGGTCCGGATATCGGAGCCTCAAGGATCCTCCACGGTCGCGTCCGAGCCCCGCCTCGGGAACGGATTCGGCATCCTCGTGAACCTCGGCGGGAACGACGACTACACCAGCGCCACGCAGGGCCGTGCCGACGACGGGGTCGCCGTCTTCCTCGATGTTGCCGGGGACGACCGCTACCGGCGCCCCGCCGCGAACCGCCTTCCGCCCTCCGATCTCCACACGTACCAAGGCCGCGGCACGAGGGGTCTCTCTGTCTTCGGCGACCTCCAAGGGAACGACGGCTACTCGTTCTTCGCGAC
>JBQTJL010000249.1:0-6155 GCA_052387135.1 Methanobacteriota archaeon
ACGATCTCGAACGCGAGCGTCTTCTGGCCCTCCAGGCGGAACGGGTTCCGGGAGTTCAAGAGCGCGACGCGGCCGTCCTTCGCGAGCCCGAGCACGATCCGCATCGCCTCGTCGAAGTTCCCGTCGACCTCGAGCACCGTCGCGCCGAGTCCGACCGACTGGGCGAGCTTGCCCGCGGCGATCTTTCCCTGGGGCACGAGGACCACGGCGCGGACGCCCGCCCGCGCGGCGTACGCGGCCATGCTCGCGGCCGTGTTCCCGGTCGAGGCGCAGCCCAACACCTTCGCCCCGCCCGAGACGGCCCACGAGACGGCGCAGGTCATCCCGCGGTCCTTGAACGAGCCCGTCGGGTTCGCGCCTTCGACCTTCACGTAGAGGTGGCGGACGCCGCACCACGCGGCGAGCCGGTCGCAGGAGACGAGGGGGGTTCCGCCTTCGCCGAGCGAGACCGGGGCGGTGCCGGCGCGGAGCGGCAGGAACTCCTTGTATTTCCAGGCGGAGACCGGGCGGGACCTCCAGTCCGAGGGAAGCTTCGGCGACGGGAGTTCGATCTCCAGGATCCCTCCGCATCGCCGGCACGCCGAGGGCGCCGGGTCCGAGGGGTCGTTCGCGGCCCCGCAGGCGCTACAGAAGCACCGCGTCGTGCATCACCTTCCGTTCGGGCCGCGCGGCAAACGCGGTCGCGGGCACGCGCTTTGACCTTGCGGCCGCGGCCATCGCACGGGCGACCGACGCCGCGCGCGCCCCGGAATCCGTGACCGCAAAGAGGGCAGGGCCCGACCCGGAGATGCCGCAGCCGGAGGCGCCTGCCGAAAGCGCCGCGTCCCGGATCTCCGCAAAGCCGCGGATCCGACGGCTCCGCGCGGGCGTCGCGATCCGGTCGTCGATCGCGTGTCCCACGGCGTCGACGTCGCCCCGGTGCATCGCGTCGACGAGCAGGGCCACGTTCGCAAGGTTCGCCACGGCGTCGGCCCGCGGGACCTTCCGCGGGAGGATCCGGCGCATCTCGTGCGTGTCGAGCCGCACGTGCGGGCGGAGGATCGCGATGTGGAGGTCGCGCGGAGGCGGCACGCGCGAGAGGCGGAGGCCGTCCGGACCCTCGCCCCGCACGATCGCAAGGCCGCCGAGGACCACGGCCGCGACGTCGTCGTAGTGCCGCCCCGAGACCCGCGCCTCGCCCCAGGAGGCCGCGTCGACGAGGTCGGCCGGGGAACGCTTCGCCCGGCGGCCGTAGAGCGCGTGGAACGCCAGCGCCGCGCCCCCCGAGCTCGACGCCGAGGACCCGAGCCCCGACCCCGGCGGCATCGCTTTGCGGATCCGGACCCGCAGCCGGTCTTCGATGCCGGAGCGCCACCGGAGGACGTCCAGCACGGCGCCGACGACGTTCTTCCCCCACTCGGTCGGAACACCCGATGCGCCGGCTCCCGACAGCACGATCTCGTCGCGGGCGGCGGGCTCGAGCGTGACGACGTCTCCGAGCGAGGCGAGGGCGAGCGCGCAGACGTCGAAGCCGGGGCCGAAGTTGCCGATCGTCGCGGGGGCCTCGATCCGAACGCGTCGACCCGGCATGGACGGGGGAGGCGATGGGGCTCCCTACCAAAAAGGCGGTCGGAACGCGCCCCGCCGAAAGCGCGCTCCGCGCGGGACGAAAGCTGGCTTTCGTTTCCGCAAGCAGGCTTTATCATCCGGGCTCGCATCCGGGGGCGAGGTCCGACATGGAGCGAAGGAACCGAGGGTGGGTCGCATGCGTCGTGGTCGTGGTCGCGTTCGCCGTCGCGGCGGTGGCGCCGGGCGGATTCGGGACGGTCGGCGTCGCCTCCGGCACGGAGAGCGGCGGGACGGGCACGTCGAGCGGGAACAACACGGGGAACAACACGACCGGGAACAACACCACGTGGTACCCGTACTGGGCGAACGTCACACTCCGCGTGGCCCCGTCCGGGTTCGCGGTGCCGAGTCACTGGGCCGTCGGCAACAAGGGCGAATGGATCATCGACCCGGCGAACGACACGCGGTTCAACCACTTGGACGGCGTCGCCGGTTGTCGCGTGACCGTCTTCAACAACACGACGACGAACGACAGCCGTATGGACGGAGGCGAGGTCCTCGACGCCGCCGTGAAGAAAGGGTGCATCAAGGACTGGGGCAACGTCTCGTTCGGGAGCCTCGGCCGCCTCGTGAACCGGGTCGACAACATGACCGAGCTAGGCTGGCCGGCTAGCTACTGGTGGATCCAGCTGAACGGCACGGCAAGCCCGGTCGGGATCGACTTCCTAAACGTGACGAACGAGACGAGCCTCGAGTTCGTGCACGTGCTCGGGCCCTAGGATGCTCCGCCGGATCCTGCTTGCGGCGACGCTCGCAGCGGTCCTCGCGTGGCCCGCCGTCGAGGGGTCCCACAGCGCCTCCACGTTGCCGCTTCTATCCGGCGAAGCCGTGCCGGACCGGATCGTGGCCTACCTTGCGTCCCGCCTCGCGGCGCCGGGGTGCCTCCCGGGCTGGGACGGCGCCTGCGACGAGGGCGAGACCAAGTGGTTCGCTTTCGCGGTCGCGCATGCCGGCATCGATCCGTCCCGCTGGCCCTCGCCGTCGGCGTCGGTCCTGGGCTGGCTCCTTGCCGACCCCGACCGGCTCGAGCAAGGTCCAAGCAACCGAGCACAAGAACTCTCGAAGGGGATTCTGGCGGTCGCCGCGGGCGGGCTCGATCCTCGGAACGTGCCGGTGCCCGCGGGGGGAACGCGAGACCTCGTAGCCCGCCTCCTTGCCGAGTACGACGGGACGCAGTTCGGCGACCCCGAGCTCGCGAACGACGACGCGTGGGCCATGATCGCGTTGAACGCGGTCTCGTACGCGGGGCCCGAGACCGTCGGCGCGACCGTGGTCGTCGAGACGGCCACGTTCCCGGCCGTGGACGACGTCTCCGCCGCGACGATGGCGCTTGCGCCGCGCGGACGCGACGTCTACGTGGCGCGGGCGCTCGCGTTCCTTCGCGAGTCCCAGATCCATGAAGGCCCGCACCGCGGCTGCTTTCCCCGCGGGGCCCGCCTCGCCCCGACGACGGGGGCGGCCGAAGGAAGCGCCGAATCGACTGCGTTCGCGATCCAGGCCCTCGTCGCGGCCCGCGAAGACCCGCTTTCCTGGGGCGCCGGCGGCCGCGACCCGATATCCTGCCTCATTTCGTTCGAAAACGGCGACGGATCCGTGGGACCGACCGCGGACCTCATCGCCGAATACGAAACACTCGCCGCGCTCTCGTGGGCCCCGTACGGTTCGGTCCGAAGGCCGACCACGCCGCTTGCGATCGACCGCGAGGCGCGGGCAGGCTCGAGCGTCACGCTCGCGGTCCCCGACGGTTTCCTCCGGATAGGGACCGAGCGACGGGCCTCGTACGCGTTCGTTCCGACGACCGACGGCTCCTTCGCATACCATGGGTTCACGTGGTCCGGCACCCCGCGGCCCGCGACGGTCCGCATCGAGGTCCTTCCGGCGATACCCGCGGCGCCGCGGCTCGATGTCGCGTCCTCGGTCCCGCACGGCACGCCGTTCTCCGTCCGCGTGGCTCCCGCCGACGGGTGGTCGAAGCGGCTCTTCCTTGCGACCCCCGATGGGGCGATCCGGGAAGGGACCGAGCATGCCGTGACGCTCGCCGCGGCCGGGGACCAGACGCTCGTCGCGTGGGCCGAGAACCGTCTCGGCGAGCGGGGCCCGACCGCTTCCGTGGTCGTCGCCGCCACGAACGCCGCACCCTCGATCGCGATCCGGGTCCCCGCCCGCGCGCCCCGGGCCGCCCCCGTGGACCTTGTCGCAAACGTCACCGACCCCGAAGGCGACGCGCTCTGGGTCGTCTGGACGAGCGACGGGGCCGACCTCGGCGTCGGGACGTCGCTTCGCCTTCCACCGCGCGCGCCCGGCCGCGTCAACGTCACGGCCGTCGTCCGCGATCCGTGGGGCGGCGTGGCCCACGCGACCGCTCCGCTCACATGGGTCGACGCCGCGCCGTCGGTCCGGGTCTCGGCGCCGTCCGAGGCCGTGGCGGGTCCGGTCGAGTTCGCCGCGGCCGCGGAAGACCCGGACGGAGACCCGATCCGGATCGCGTGGACGATGGACGGCCAGCCGGTCGCGAACGGGACCGTCGCGCGGCTCGACCTTGCGCCCGGCGACCACGTCGTCACGGCGATCGCGTCGACGCCATACGCGGAATCGCGCGACTCGGTCCGGGTCCACGTCCGTCGCCCGGACCAGCCGGCCGACGCGTCCGCGCCGTCCGCGCCCGTGCCGTCTCCGCCCCCGCGTCTTGCCGCGACCGTGGGGCCGCGGGGCCTCGTGCGGGTCACGATCGAGGCGGTCGACCCGGGACACCACCCCGAACTCCTCCTTCCGGACGGGACCCTGGCCTCCGGGCGCGAACACGAAGTCGCGCTCACGCCGGGCACGCACCGCCTTCGCGCATGGGCGACGGACGCGGAAGGGAGAGCGAGCGAGGTCGCGGTCCTCGACGTCGTCGTTCCGGAAGAAGGGACGCCGGTCCGGGAAGGGTCACGCCCATCGGCGGTCGACGTGCGGCCCGCTGGCGCGCCCCTTGATGCGGGCCCGATCCTCCTTCACGAAGCCCCGTCCCGGGACAATCGTATCGAGGCGGCGAAGACGGACGAGACGCCCACACCGGCGACGGTCGTCTTCGCTGCCGTCCTGTTCGGGGCATGGGCGAGGGGGCGGCGTCGCCGATGAGGGTCGCCGTGCTCGTGGCTCTCGTGGCTGTTTCCGGCTGCGTGCGGTTCGACGGCGACGGCCGCTTCGAGGTCGACCTTCTCGTGACGCGCGATTTCGGCGCGACAGTGCTTCGGCACGAGACCGTCGCGATCTGGGACGGCGCGACCGCGATCGACGCCGTGCGCGAGGTCGCCTCGGTCGAGACGTCGTACGGAGGCGGATTCGTTCGGGGAATCGACGGCCTCGTGAGCCGCTTCCCGGACGAGCGGGAGGATTGGTTCTACGAGGTCGACGGCGCGCTCTGCATGGTCGGCGCCGCGTCCCGTCCGCTCGCCGCCGGAGAGCGCCTCCATTGGGATTTCCGCGCCTGGAACGGAAGCGAGGCGCCCGGCCTCTTCAACACCTTCCCGTGGGGCGAGGCCCGCGTCCTCGTCACGGCCGACGCGCCCTCCGAGATGCCGGCGTCGCTTGCGCCGCGTGCGGAGCCGTGGACCGGGGAGTGGCCCGCCGCCTCCGCGCCGGCCGTCCTCGTCACCGGCCCGAACGGCGCGCCATGGGAGGTCATTCCGTGGGGCTCCGGGCTCGACGTCGAGACACCGTGGGCGCTCGCCTCCCGCGTCGGTCCCGAGTGCTCCGCCCGCGCCGTCTTCGTGCTCGCGGGCGCCACGATCCAGCCGCCGGAGCGCGGCCTCGCGTGGCTCGCGTCCGAGGACGGGCTCGTGGAGGTGCGGCCGTGACGGCGCCTCCGCCTCTCCGGCTCGCCCCCCTCGTCTCGGGCCTCGCGCTTGCGACCGCCGCGGCGCTCAGCCGCCACCCGGCTCCGCTTGCCGTGCTGCTCGTCGTGACGCTCGCGGTCGCCCCGCGGCCTCGCGCGCCGTATTTCCTCTTCGCGCTCGTCGGCGCCGCGATGAACGGCCTCTTCAGCTGGTACGGGGACACGGTGCTCTGGCGCGCGCCGTTCACGGTCGCCCTCCTCGGGCGGCCCGCGTTCACGGTCGAGGCGCTCCTCCTAGGCCTCGTCACGGGCGCGCAGGTCGCGATCATCGCCGCCGCGGTCGCGGCCGCGCTCACGCGCACGAGCCCCGAGGCCGTGGCCCGGCTCGTCCCGGGCGCGGGGGCCCGGCTTGCGACCGGGCTTGCCCTCCGCGCGGCGCCGGACCTTGCCGCCGACGTCGCCGCGATGCGCGCGGCGCAGGCGGTCCGCGGCACCGCACCGGCGGGCCTCGCCGGCGCCGGGCACCTGCTCGTCCCGCTCGTTGCGCGGAGCCTCGACCGTTCGATGACGACGCTCGAGGTCCTGTACGCGCGGGGAGGCGACGCGCGGCCCACCGCGGCGCGGCCCGTCGCGGGCGGCGCCGCCGGCCTCCGCGCGGCATGTTCGCTCGCGCTCGTCGTGGGCCGGCGCGTCGCGGGCTGGTGGCCGACGGCGGACCTGATGCCCGCGA
>JBQTJL010000250.1:0-19895 GCA_052387135.1 Methanobacteriota archaeon
CTTTCCGGGGCGATGATCCGCAAGGGCCTACGTCCGGACCCGCTCGATGTGCTCATCGCCGGCGTCGCGCTCGAAGAAGGCGAGCGCGTGGTGACGCGGGACGAGCGGGACTTCGCGAGGTTCGACGTTCGGATCGTGGCGTATTAGGAGTGTCCTTCTTTGAACGCGTGGCGGAGGTTCGGGTGCCCCCGGGCGCCCCACCACGGAGCACTGCATAGGTCGCATATTGCGCAAGGACGATGTCCTGTCCCGTCCAACGACAACCGCCGGCGGGGCCGGCAAGGCTGAAAGATGAACCGCGCGATGATTGTGTTGTTTGTGTTGGGCTTGATGCTGAACGCCACGGCGGTTTCCGGAGCCGGTCCGGACTCGGATTCGGGTCACGCCGCGACGATGTTCTACGTCGCCTGCCGCCTAACGGAGAGCGGTGCCGGCACGTGGATTTCCTCGCTAGGCGCGGCGACGGACAGCGGCACCTTCCGCCTGTACGCGAACGACGCCGTCGAGGCCCAGCTCTTCGTTCCGGGCCGGCACCTCGAGGACGCGTTCGAAGCGGTCTTCGCCGACTTGAATGGCCAAACGTTCTTCCGCGTGGCCGGAAGCGGCGGCCGGCTCCACAACATCCGCCTCTCCGAGGTCGACCGGTCGGTCTGCGACCCGCTCGACCCGGCAGTCACGATCCGCGAGGGCACCGCGGGGGCGTACCTGAACCTTAGTGTCGACTCCGACACGGTCGAGGATCTCCGGGTGCGAGCATGCCTCGACCTCGACCTCGACGGCGCGCTGGACGAGACGGAGTGTCGCGACGAATCGTTCCAAGGCTTCGGGCCGCACGTCCTTCGGCTCGAACTGGCGTCCCTGCCAATCAACGTCCCCCTCCGGGTCCATGTTTTCCGCCAAGCTGTGCTCGAAGCGATGGGCGAATCCACGTGGGACCTTGCGAAGGGCGACCCTTCCATCGTGCCCTCGTTCGACCTCGACGGGGACGGCCGGCGCCAGGTCTTCGGCATGAACGTTGAAACACAGACGATCGTGCGCGGGAACGAGACCGTCTTCACGCGCGCCGACGTCCTTCGCTCGGCCGGCACGACGCGGTCCGACGAGCACCAGGGAATCCCGACCAGCGTGTGCGCCCGGGTTGGAAAGCCGTGCACGTCCAGTTCCGCCAATGCGCCTGCGGACCGCGGCCCCCCGGCGGCGGCCTCGATCCGCCTCTCGGAGAAGGACGGGACCGCCGTCGTGACCGTGACGGGCATCGACCCGTCCCGGTGCCCCTGCCTCGCGCGCATCCAGACCTCCGAGGGTTCGGTCGTGACGCCGCTCGCTCCGGCCGGCGACGCCTTGAAGGGCGCCACCGCCATCGGGCGGGCGGAGGTCACACGTGTCGTGGCCATGGACTCGGGGAACACGGTGGTCGCAGAACGGACTGTCGCCCCCGTTGCACGCCCGTCGTCTTCCCTTCGGTTCGCCGTCATCGGCGTCGCCGCGATCGTGCTTCCTGCTTTGGGACTTGCGGCGTTCCGCATGCGCCCCCGGAAGCGCGGGAGTCTCCGCTCCATCTCCGGCCCGGCGATTCCAATCGCCCCGGCGACGACGTCCGGGACTTCGGTCGGCAACTTCGAGGTCCCTGCGGCCGGCGGCGTCGCCGTGTTCGAGACGCGGCCGGCAGGCCTCTTCCGGCCCGGGATCCGGCTGAAACTGCTCCATAGCCCTTCGCAAGTCCACGTCGGAGGCCTGCCGCTTGACGAAGGCGCCGAGGTCGAGCTCCACTCGCGGACCGTGATCGAAGCCGGCGACTCGATGATCGAGTACGCGCCTACGGGCACATTTTCCGGCGGATCGCCCGGCACGACGGGGGGGAGCGCGTGAGCCAGGCGATCGGGACCCTCATCATCCCGTCCAGCACGTCCGTAATCGAGGCCGGCGCGAAGGTCGTACCGGGCGCACGCCTGGCGCGGATCTTCATCGACATGAAGGCGCCGAACGCGAGCGGCATCCGCCCGGACGAATCGTTCAGCCTGGGCCCGACCAACGTCAAGCAGATCCTCGACCACATGAACCTCCACCCGGAGCTCGAACGGACGGACATCCGTAAGGTCCAGCCATCGGATGCCGCGCGCGAGGCGTACGGCGACCGGCCCACGTCGCATGCGGCCGCCGTCGTCGTCTATCGGGCGCTGCGCAGCTTCCTCGCCGGAAAGCTCCACGAGGTCACCGCCCTCGGCCACGAAGTTGCCGGGGGACGCCGGATGCCTGTGAACGTCTTCATCCTCAACAACCTCGAAGGCGGAACGGGGACGGGCGTCGAGATGCTCCTCGCGGCGATCCTCCAAGACCTCGCCCGCGAGAACAATGTCGACGTCCGCATCATGGTGGCGAGCATCGCGCCCCGCAAGGCCCGCGGCGACAACGCGGTCAAGCCGCAAGCGGCGGGCTTTGCGACGGCGCTCGAACGCGACCTCCTGCGAGCACGGCTCGCGGACGGGCCCGTGACGGACCTCCCGCTGCCGCGCGACCTGCTTCCCCTGTCGAAGCCGCCTGTGGACGCGTACTACCTCCTGTCCACGAGCCGTTCCGACGGGATGGCCCTGACCCACGAGGCGCTCATGGAAGCCGAGGCCGCCTTTCTTCGGGTCGTCGCGCGTCCGGAAATCGCGGAACTCTTCCGGAGCGCCCTCGCCAACGTGGATGGCGCCAAGCTCGAATGGGTCGAAGACAAGGACGGGTGCAAGCATCCGGCGATCTGGGGTTCGTGGGGCTACGTTGGCTACGACCTCGGACGAACAAGGACGGCGAAGGCCGCGGCCGCATGGGAGGCCGCCCGCGGGGTCCGGCTTGCTTGGCTCACGGCGGCCGAGCTGCCGGCCGGCGTGATGGGGGCGGTCCAAACCGCCGTCGGGAGGGTGCACCGCGTCGCGGACGAGGTGCGGATCCCGCCACCCTCGCTGGCCAGCTGCGGGGACGCCGGGCCGGGTCGCGTGGTCCATGCCGTGGCCGAAACGTTGCGGGGCTTCGAGCAGCACGTCGCCGACGAACTGAACAGGCTCGATGCCAATGCGACGGCGGCCGGTGAAGAAGCCACGCGCGCGCTTTGGGCGGAAACCGGGCGCCTGCTGATGATGCGCGGTGGCCTGTCGTGCGTCCCGGCAGCGATGGCCCGCTGGTCGGAGGCGCTCTCGGTCGAGAACGCTGCCGCGACCGGGCGCGTCGCGAAGGTCCGCCGGCGCCGGTCGGAGCTCGAACGTGCCGAGAAGGACGCCAACGCGGCCCTTCTCAAAGCGAGCACGAAGCTCCTTCGCAGAAAGGCGGCCACCACGGGCGCGCTCGCCGACCTCCAGCGGGCGCGGCTCGCGATCGCGCAGGCGGAACTCGCGGAGCGCCGTGAAGGGGCCGTCATCCGCGCGTTCGAGCGCCTCCGTGACGCCTTGGACACGTGGTCGTCGCAGGCGGCGGCGCGGCTCGAGGAACTCCAGCGCATCGAAAGCGGGCTGATTGCGGAGGCGGAGACGGTTTTCCGTGACTCCTCGCCCGCGCGGGCGATGCTCGTCGACCGGGCGCACGCCCGCGCGGAATACGAAGCGAACCGCATCGGCGACGAGGACGGGCTCGTCCGGCTGATCCTCGAGCGTTGCCGGATCGACCTCGCGGGCTCCGTCCCGGCGGCCCTCGGCAAGGCCGCGCTGGAAGCGACCGCGCCGTCCTTCGCCTCGATCGAGCGGAGCGACAGCCGGGCGTGGATCGCCAAATACGCGGGCGAGCCCGCCACGTTCGCGGAGCGCATGAAGGCGTCCGCCGCGCTGATGTGCCCAATCGACCGCGAATTGGCCCCCGACGCGGCCTCCGCCACGATCTGGCTCATGCCGCCCGACCTCGCGTGGCTTCGGCGCGAGGTGCCGTCGATGCAGAACGCGGGCCCCTCGCCCGACGCCGACGTCGCGCACGTGATCAACCTGCAGCACCGGTTGCCAAAGATCGCGTTCCCGTCCCTCGTCGAGGCGGAGCGGGAATACGCCGAGAAGAAGGCGAAGGGCGCGCCCCTCCACGTCCTTCTGGACGTCGTGGAGCCGGTGGAGGGCCGCCTCCCGGGCTTCGGCGCCGCGGTCGGGTTCGGGCTCGTCGAGGTGCAGGGGCGCGGCGCGCGCACCTACGTCCTGCGCACGAGCCATGGAAACCGCAAGCTCGGCGGGTCGTGGGGCGAGGCCGTCCGCGCGGTCCAGACCGATCCGGAGACGTTCGAAGGCGTGAAGGCCGCACTTGTCACAGCCCGGTCAGGCATGGGCGACGCGGCGGCCGCCTCGAAGCTCGTCGCGTTCCTCGCCAAGGGGATCGACGACGTGCCCACCGTCGCGCGCAAGGACCTCGCGACGTGGGTCCGGGCCTACCTCGACTCGCAGCTGCGGGAGGCTTTGGCCGCGCTCGGCGAATCTGGCGGCGGCGTCGGGGCGCCAGCCGCGCCGCCGCCGGGACCGCCCCCGCCCGCGCCGCCTCCCGCGACGAAGACGAACGGGACCGGAGACCGCCACCTGACGCCGGTCGGCCGCAAGGCGCGGCCGGAGACCGCTTAGGCGCGCTTTGGGGCCGGCCGCGCATTGGCCGGCCCCGCTTGTTCTTTTCGAGGGATTGGGATGGCGCAAGTCGCAGAAGAAGCATTGTTCGGGATCGTGTACACGCGGAGCCGCCTCGAAGCCCTCAGGAGAGCCTTGGCGACGATCCTGCCCCACACGGACGGCCGCGACCGCAAGGTCATCCACGGCCTCCTTTGCGAGATCGAGGAGCTGCAGGAGCAGAACGGGGCCGATGCCTGACGGGGAAAGGCTTTTCTCCACGAAATCGGATGGGAAGGACGACATGGGGGAGGCAAAACCCGAGGGTCACGCGCGAGCCGGGCGCAAGGCCGGACCGGTCGCGGCGCCGAAAAAGGAAGACGCCCTGCGGTTGGCCTTCCACGTCTGCGCGGCGACGGCGGCAGGTCCTTACCCGACGATCACGCGCGTGATCGACTTTCTTGTTGCGGAGGCTTGGCGTGGCGACGGGGACAAGGAGCCGTTCAAGGCACCGAGCAAGAACTTGAGTGAAGCGGCCGAAGCGAAGCACCGAGAGGGGGTCGATCGTGACCGAGACGAGGCCGTAAAGACCTTCGTCGACGCGATGGAGCGGTGCGCCGAAGTCTGTTGTGCGCCCAGGCATGAGACCCCTGCGGCATGGTTTCGGAAACACGCGATCGACCGATACGGCGACAGCCAAGATTCTGAGCGGTCTTGGTTTGCATTGAAGGGCCAGTCGGTCGAGGTCACGCGGGGCATGGCCCGCCTCTATGCAGCCATCGCCAAGGCCGCCCCGCAGAGCGTCCCGGCCTTCTTTGATGACAAGGATTCCCATCTCGCCCTCGAAAGGGCGCGGGAGACCCCGTTCATATGTTCCCGCAACGAGCTTGACGAAATCCTGAAGGACGCGACGTCCCCGAACAAGCCGTTTACGTCGGTCAGGGCGGAGCTTCGAGGAGGCGGTCGCGCCGGACTTGCAGACCGGGAGGACGCGACGAAGCTCGCCAAAAACCTTCGCCCGGGGCCAACGAAACCGGATCGCGTCCGCATCGTGGTCCAAGGGCCCCAGCAAGCCGGGAAATCGAGTTTTCTCGCGCTTGTCGCGGACGCGTGGCTGGGTTTCAACGAGCCCCAGAGGCGCTACCGGGTCCTGTACCTACACGTGACGACTGCCATCGATGGTTTCTTGGAAGACGTTGCCGACGCCCGGACGCTCGTCGTCTGCGACGTTGGCGACAGACAGAGCGCGAGCGGCCTGCGAGACGCGTGGGACGCGGTCACGAAGAAGGCGGCGCGTGTCGTCATCGTCCGCCGCCGCGAGGAGCCACATGCTCCGGCCGAACAGCCGGACCCCGGGACCGCCTTGCAGAACCTCCGATTGGACCTCGACGACCTCGACGGTCGCGACGAGCGCAAGCCCGCAGACCTCCATCTCGCCGGGTTGGACTCCGGAAAGTACGGCATGCCGAGACAGCAGGAATGGACGGCCGTGGTCGAGAAGTTCGCGGAACGCTACGGCGTAATCCTCGACCAAGGACAGAGGGAAGCGTTGACGCAGCACGCCGGCAAGGTTGCTTCCCTCGCCCTTCTCGACCTCACGTTCCTTTCTTTCAGCGCCAAGAAAGAGACGAACGGAACGATTCTCCAAGGCGTGTTCGACGGGGCCCTAAGATTACACCCCGGCCCGGACGACGACGAAGGACCGGGAAAAAAAGTCGCCAAACGCGTGAACGAGTTTCCGAAGCCGCTGCCAGCGTTCTTCGCGTTGCTGGCCGCGCTTCGCGCGGGCCCGTTGCGGACCATCGACGACTGGCACGAGCCCACGCTCGAAGCCGCATGGACGGAGGTCGCCGCAGGGGGAGACCCGTGGCGCGATGGGCGAAAGAGGATGGAGAAATGGGGCTTCGTGAAGCGGGTCGGGCGTGTGCCGGCCAAGGAAGCAAACGGCATAGAGCTTCTCGCGGTTGGCCTCCGGACGGAAGAACTCTTGCTGCTTGCGCCAAACACCGACGACCAAGGGAGCGCGCTTGCCGCGCTCGCCGAGAAGCTCGAACGACAAGGGGGCGAAGCGTTGTCGACTTGGCGCGTTGCCGCGGTCCGGCACGACGCTGGGCTCATCCGCGCCTACCGCGCCGCCATCCGTTCCGACGCGGTCGAGATGAAGGCTGCGATTCGCCTGCTCGTTTTGAGCGAGCAAGGCGACGAGAGCGCCACGCGCCTCCATGCCGACCAAGGACGCACGAAGGGCGGCTGGTCGATGGCGGGCTGGGCGCTTGGACGCGTCGTCGTGGTCCTCGCGGAAACGAACGGCAAGGATTGTCTCGCGATCCTTGAGCGTGCGATTCAGGATGGAAGTCACGGGGACGTCGTACGGGTCGGCCGCCTCCGATCGGAGGCATGGCTCGAGATGTTCAGCGAACGGGTCCGGGGCGCCGAGGCAGGGCTCGCGCCCGACGCCGGATCAAACCATGCGGCACGGGTCGGGCTCCTCGTCGGCGAACTCCTCAATACGGCCCGCCACGTCTCGGACCTGTATTCGGCGTTCGCCGGCGCGCGACACCTCGTCGGATTCTGCTTCGCGTCGCCCGAAGGGGCAGAAGGGCTACGGCAGCGATGGGACGAGGTTTGCAGCGCGTTCGACGCCGCTCCGAAGGCCGGGTCCGACGGCTCGCCCGAGCCCGCGCGGTTCTGGGAAAACGTCTACTCCATGACGTTCAAGAACATCGCGGAATCCTCGTTGGGGACGACCCAAAAAGAAGACTGGATCCGGCGCGTCGCGCACATCGCACACGAACACAAACACGACGAGACCGCAAAGACCCCGGACGGCTCGCCCGACCAAGCGTCGTTCTGGACCGGCGTTTATGTCTCTACTGTCCGGAGGATTGCCGCTTGGGAACCCGGGCGACGCCAGGAGTTCGTGACTTTTCTCTCCGGGGCGATGCCCCCCGTCACCGAACCGCGGACCGCCGAGCTGCGGAGCGCCACGCTTGCAGCGTACGTCGGATCCTCGATGGTCGAAGAAGCCGACGTCCGCGGCTTCGCCGTCGGGTGTTGGGTCGTCGTCGGGGACGGGTCCGACAGCGACGCGCTGCAACGGATGGAAGCGTTGTTCGGGCGCATCCTCGGCCCGGCGGCGGCCGAAAAGGCGACCGCGTTCGCCCGTTCGACGCGGGACCTTGCGCGCAGCCGGGCGACGTAGCACCTATTTAGCCTTTTTCCCCCATTCCGGATTCCCGGAAATCGGACAAGTCCTGGCGCGCGTTCTCCGATGGCGGTGACCCATGGTCCCGCCAGAGGCGAACGCGAACCAAACTGATGATAGATCTACGAATATCGCGGACATGCTCGTGTTCGAGGAGACGCGCGCACGGATCCTCGCCGACCTCGTGGCCGACGACCCGCACGTCGAGTGGGCGCGACTGTTCCTTGCGGCAAACGCCGATAATGTCGTTGGGGATCTTGGCGCGGCCCCGTCCGCCCGCGAGAACCGCGTGCATGAGAAGCTCCTGCGGTCCGCGTTCGCGGAGGCCGAACGGATGGTCGGCAAGGCGCTGGGCGGCGTCGGGCGCGCCGCGTTCAAGAACGTCCTCGCTGCCGAGAACCGCGAGTTCTTGGAGCGCGTGCTCGCGGCGCGCGTCGCAGCGCACCTCGCGGGCGCCGGGAAGGAAGACGGCGCTTCGGGCGCCGCGCCTCCGCACGGGACGGACCTCGTCTCGCTCGCGGCGGACGTCGAGCGCGTGCTTGCCGCACGCGGACGGTCCCGCGACGGCGCCGACGTGATGGTGGCGTGATTTCCATGGACTCCTTCAACCTTGCGTCGCTGCGTGGGGCCTACGCGGAGGCGCGCAGCGGATCCGTGCCGTCGACCCTCCTCGGCCGGATGTTCGATCTCGTCGATGCGGCGCCGGCCCCGTGCCCCGTGGAGGGATGATGACCGCAGCCATCGGAATGGACCGACGGATCGTTGCGTCGCCGTTCGATGCGGCGACGTTCCGGCGGCTCGCGTCGCTCGGCTGGGCCACCCGCCCGGTGGCGGTAAACGCGAGGCTCGGCGAGTCGGCCGTTGCGGGGGCCGTCGTCCATCCCCACCGCGCATCGTGCGCCGGAGTCGAGATCGGCCCCCGCCGGGCCGGCGAACCTGCGCCCGGGCCGCCCGCGGTGCCCGGGCTCCTCGTCGCGGACCGCTGCGGCGGGGCCTCGTTCGTCAGCGGCCAGCGCGACGTCGGTCGCGCGGTCGCGGGTGAGGAGGTGTTGGTCACGGTCGTCGAGGGACCGAACGCCGAGGTGGCGCTCCTCGGGCTTCGTCACCTCCGGTGGCGGCGGGCCTTCGCGACGGATCCCGAGCGGGCCGTGCTCGACGCCGAGATCCGGAATGCGTTCGTGCGGCTCCACGTGGAACACGACATGACCCAGCTCGGCATCGCGAAGGGCCTCGGCGAGGTCGAGAAGGCCTCGCCGTTCCCGCGGGGCGGCCGTGGCCCCATCGCCCAATCGACCGTGTCGCGCGCCTTCACGGACAACGCGACGAACGGCGTGGCGGGTGGGCGGTCGCTCCTCGAGGCGCTCTTGGGCGGCGCGGCTCCTGCGAGGGCCGCGACCTCGGGGAACCGCGATCCCGAAGGCCCCGTGAAGCGGGCCGTCGAGAATTTGGAGCTCGCGACGTCCCTGGGGGAACGCTGGTTCGTGCTCCGACGCATGGTGGGTGAACTCCGGACGGCATCACCCGGGCTCGTCCTCTACGCATGGTGCGGCGAGCACGGCGAGATCGTGCAGCCGTGGATCCGCGGCCGGGCGACCGCGATGGCGAGGTTAGTGCAGAGGGCGGCCGGTCTGGAGGCGCCCGGCGAGGACCCCTGAAGAGGCTATCCCTCGACCGCCACGCCCTCTTCCATCACGGCACGGACGATGGTGACCTGCTTCCGGAGCCGATCGAACTCTTCCGGCGTGTAGCAGAGGAAGTCGACGGCTCGCGGCAGGTCCCATGCCCGGCGCGCGAGGAGCCCACGATCGAAGTAATCTTTGCCTTTGAAGGCACGGCTCACGATCATCACGTCGACGTCGCTATCGGGCCCGGCCCGCCCGGTCGCTTGCGATCCAAAAAGAACGAGCGCGTGAACGTCCCCGACGGTTTTCTGGAGGCGTGCACGGAAACGGCGGAGGTCCCTCATGAGATCTGGCGGCGGGCCCATCCCGTCACCTCCTGTGCGTCCTCGACCAGTTGGCGTGCCCTCGCGTCGGACACAGCGTTCCCGGCGCCTGGATACCGGCTTGCGACGTAAGCGAGGCTCAAGCGTTCGCAAGGGCTGCCCAGCGACTCCGGCGCCTTGGCCTCGCGAGCAAGCTGCACCACGTCGTGTATGCGAGGATATCGTCCCGTTCGCTCGATGAGAACGGCCTTCAGCGCCTTTTCACCAGCCTGCTGGGCATGGAACGCGGCGGCTTCCGCATGGCCCCTCTCGGCCAGAAGGTCGGCGACCTTCAGGTCTTCGGCGGCGATTTCCAGCCACTCGGCTGTGTCCTTCTTCACGTCCGTCCGATAGCCCCAGCTGCCCTAAAGCATGTCGGTCGCGTCCGGCGCGCCCGCCCGTCGGGTCCGCTCACGCCGCCTTCTTGATCTCGGCGAACTCCTGCTCCATCTGCTTCATGATCGCGCCGTAGAGCTCGTCGAAGTTCGCTTCGAACCGCGCCTTCGACAGCTCCGCCTTCGCCTTGGTCCCGGCGATCTGCTGGACGCCGATCCCCTGCTTCAGGGCCGAGCGCGCCATCGTCTCCCACTTCTGGATCGCGGCCAGGATCTTGTACTGGCGCTCGGGCGGCGCGTACGTGTCGACCGGGTGGAACGCGTTCTGCTGGAGGAAGATCTCGCGGTACATCCTCGCGACCTCGAGCGTCAACTGCTGGTCGGCGGGGAGCGAGTCGGAGCCTACGAGCTGGACGATGTCCTGGAGCTCGGACTCCTCCTGCAGCGTCTCCATCGCCTGGGCGCGGACCTCGGGCCAGTCCTCGGCGACGTTCTTGCGGAACCAGTCCATCAACGTGTCCTGGTAGAGCGAGTAGGAGTCGAGCCAGTTGATCGACGGGAAGTGCCGCCGCTGCGCGAGCTTCGCATCGAGCGCCCAGAAGACCTTCACGATCCGCAGGGTGTTCTGCGTGACCGGCTCGGAGAAGTCGCCGCCGGGAGGCGAGACGGCCCCGATCACGGTGACGGACCCGAACTCGCCGTTCTTCGTCTTCACGCGACCGGCGCGCTCGTAGAACTCGGCCAAGCGCGCGGCAAGGTAGGCGGGGTAGCCTTCCTCGCCCGGCATCTCTTCGAGGCGGCTCGAGATCTCGCGCATCGCCTCGGCCCAGCGCGACGTCGAATCCGCCATCATCGAGACGTCGTAGCCCTGGTCTCGGTAGTACTCGGCGAGCGTGATCCCGGTGTAGACGGACGCTTCGCGCGCCGCGACCGGCATGTTCGACGTGTTCGCGATCAAGACCGTCCGCTCCATGAGGGAGCGGCCCGTCTTCGGGTCCTTCAAGTGCGGGAACTCGGTCAAGACTTCGGTCATCTCGTTTCCGCGCTCGCCGCAGCCGATGTAGACGACGATCTCCGCGTCCGACCATTTTGCGAGCGTCTGCTGGGTGACGGTCTTCCCGGATCCGAAGGGCCCCGGGATCGCCGCGGTGCCGCCCTTTGCGACCGGGAAGAGCCCGTCGAGGATGCGCTGGCCCGTGACGAGGGGCTGCTCCGGGCGGAGCTTCTCCGCGTACGGGCGGGGTTTCCGGACCGGCCACGTGTGCATCAGCCGCAGCTCCTCGCCGGAGTCGAGCTTTCCGATCACGTCGGTCACGGTGAACTTTCCGGCTTTGAGCTCGACCACGGCGCCGCCCGCAAAGTCGGGCGGGACCATGATCCGGTGCTGGATCCGCTCGGTCTCTTGGACCGTGCCGATGTACTGGCCGGGGCGCACCTTGTCGCCCTTCTTCGCGGTCGGCTTGAACTCCCACTGCCTCTTCCGGTCAAGGCCCGGCGCGAACACGCCGCGCTGGATGAAGTCGCCCATCTGGTCGCGGAGCACGCCCAATGGCCGCTGGATCCCGTCGTAGATCGACTCGAGGAGGCCGGGTCCGAGCTCGACCACGAGGGGCTTGCCCGTCCCTTTCACGGGCTCGCCGGGGCGGATCCCCGAGGTGTCCTCGTAGACCTGGATGACGGTCTTCTCGCCGGCGATCTCGATGACCTCGCCCATCAGCTGTTCCTTTCCGACGAGGACCACGTCGTACATGCGCGCGTTCACGCCGACCGCCGTGACGACGGGCCCCGCCACGCGGAAGATCTTGCCCGTCTCGCTCGTCTCTCTCTGTGCTTCCGTGGCCATGGGATCACCTTGTCACTTGTAAAGATCGATTCCGATCGCGTTCTTCACCTTCTCGCGGAGGTCGTCGGAGCCCGACTCGCCCATCGTGATGAACACGGGGTCGATGAGGCTCGTGTACTTCCGGCGCTTGCCGGCCGGGATGCGCCCGAGGTCTTCCGCGCTCACGATGAGGATCCCCACTTCGGGGTCCCTCGCGGCCGCCTCGTACACGGGGTCCGGGTCCGGGCCTTCGACCGGGAAGACCTTCTTTACTCCGGCGAGGCGGAAGCCTAAGATGAACTCCTGCGACCCCGCGACCGCGATCTCCTTCGTCATCGGATCACCACGAGTTCGTGGAGGACGTCTTCGCGGACCTTGCGCTCCTTCCCGAGCGCGACGATGCGGAGGCGGTCGACTTCCTGCCGTTTCCGGAGCACGTAATCGACGACCGGTAGGATCGAAAGCGGATAACGGTGCGCGAACCCGGAGCTCGCTTTCAAGAGCTCCTTGTCGAGCGCCGTGAGCGCCGGGTGCAGGTTCCCGGTCGAAAGCGACTCGCGGAGGGCGGCCCCAAGCCCGCGGCCGACGCGCATCCGCTCGACCTCGGCGATAAGCTCGTCGTCGCTTGCGCGCGCCAATCGGCGGCCGACGTCGAGCGTCACCTCGTGCCCGCCGGGGACAAGATACGCATCGACCTCGACCTCTCGGTCTCCCCGCAATCGGAGCAGGGTCTTCAGGTTCACGACGTCGATCTCGCGGGTAAGGTACGAAAGGAACGCGCGCTTCGGGGCCGTGTTGGGTTCGACCCCCTTCACGAGGCCCGTGTAGTACCGCTTGTCGAGGTCGTTCTCGAGCTTTGCGAGCGAGGCCCCGAGCTCGCGGCCCGCCGATTCGGCAAGCAGGTCGCCGTACGGCGTCGTCTGGAGGCGCTTCGCGATCTCGTCCACCTCGTCGAGCCTGAGGAGCTCGTCGAACGTGTCCGCATGGAGGACGCCCGCCGGGATGAGCTGGTCCGCGATCTCGTCGCGCGGGACGCCCGCAAGACGACCCCGGAGGATCGTCTTCACGTTGTAGACGTCGTAGCGCTGGAGGTAGAGCGTGAGGAGCGCCGCAAGCTCGCCGGAGCAGTACGACTCGATCGCGTTGTAGGTGCGCACGAGATGAAGCCGCGTCGCGGCCTCGACCAAGCGCGCCCCGGACATGCGGGAGGCGAGCTCGTCCACCTCCTGCTTGTAGGCGCCCTCCTGGAGGAGCCGCGCCACGCCGTGGATGTCCATCGCGAGGATCTTCGGCCACTGGTCTTCCGGAATCAGCTTCGCCTTCTTCGCCCTCACGCGCGCCTGGACGTAGGCGTAATTCCCCCGGAGGAGCCGCGCCGTGAAGGTGAGAAGGCTCGACAGGACCCGTCACCTCGTCCCGAAGAGGGTCGTGGCGACGCCGTGGAGGCTGGCGCGCCATTCCTCTTCCAAGATGTTCTCGTACCGAAGGTCCTGCCGCACGGTCCCGTCCGCAGACTCCGCGATGAGGCCGCCCAAGCCCTGGAAGGTCCCCTTCACGGAGAGCCCGAGGGCCTGCGCGATCGCGCGGTCCTTCTCGACCACGAAGTAGTGCGCGCCGGGGATGCCGGCCTTCCCGGCGAGCGCGGCAAGGTGCCGGCGCCGGGCGGCCTCGTCGAAGGCGCCGACCTTCGCGACCGCGGCGTCCCGGATCGAAGCGATGATCCGCTTTTCGGCGTCTAGACGGATCTTGCCCGCCTCGAGCTCGGCGGCGGCCTTCTCGCGCCGCCGCATCGCCTCGAGCGCGTGGGCAAGCTCGGTCCTCTTTGCGGCCCGGACGTCGTCCGCTTCGCGGCGCGCGGCGTCGAGGACAGTCTTTGCGCGGGCCTTCGCGTCCGCCACGATCGATTCGGCTTCCGCTCGTCCCGTCGCCTCGATGTCCCGGATCACCGCGTCGAGTCCCATGTGCGAAGCACTCTCCCTCTTTGGCAAGGTCGTTACGCGACCTTGCCAAAGAGCAGGAAGGCCACGACGAACCCGAAGATGACGATCGTCTCGGGGATGGCGATGAACAGGATGCCGCGTCCGAGGAACCCGGCGTCCTCGGCGACCGCGCCGACCGCGGCCGCGCCGACGCCGCTCTGGGCCCAGCCCGTGCCGAGGCCCGCAAGCCCCAACGCGAGGCCTGCGCCGATCGCCGCAAGGCCCGCGCCCGTCGAGAGCCCGTGTTCGCCTTCCGCTTCGGCCTGCGCCGCCGCGGTTCCCGCGACGCCGAGGAGTACGAAGAGGGCGCCCGTCCACATGCCGATCCGTCCGATGGTCGTTCCGTTCATTCCGGTTTCCTCCACTACGTGGTCGATGTGTGCTTCCGTTTCCGTCCGAAGGGCGAGAAGGGCTTCCCGCCGCCTTCGTAGAACTTCGTGAAGAATTCGACGTAATTCAGACGGATGGCCTGGATGCCGGACGAGAGGAGTCCCAGCACGAAGACGAGCGTCTGCGTAAGAAGCAGCAGGAGGAATCCGACGAGGACCAGCACGAGCCCGCCGCCGGATTGGACCATGCCGACGAGGAAGAGCGAGTTGAACGCGACCGCCATCGCGCCCTTTGCGACCGCGACGCCGGCAAGCCGCGTGTAGGAAAGGATGTTCGAGAGCATCGACGGGATCTCCAGGAGCGCCATGCCGCCTTCGGTCGCAACGAGCAGGATCGTGCCGACCGCAAGGTCGAAGAGGGTGACGTACGACAGCTCGAGGCCGGCGACGGCGATCGAGGCCTCCGGGATGTGGAGCGTGTCGAAGACCGCCCCGCCCACGCGGTTGAACCGCGCCATGTACATCATCTGCGCGAAGAACCCGGAGGCGACGAAGACCCATCCGACCTTCGCGATCGCGTGCTTCGCGCTGTGGTGGATCGCGTTCCGGATCCCGAACGCGAGGCCGAGCCCGAGGTGGGCGAAGGCGACGACCACGGAGAAGACGAGAAGGTCGCTCACGTTCTCGAGCTTCGAGACCGCCGGCTGGACCTCGGCAAGGTCGCCGGAGACGATGCAGGACCACGACGTCTCCGCAAGGAGCGTCTGGAAGTTCGCGCACGTGTGGGCGAGGCCCGCATGGTCGAGCTCCTCGATCGCGTGATGGGTCGCGCCGAGCGGGATGCCGAAGCCGTCGGCAAAGAGGAAGACGCCGGTCGAGGTCGCGACGAGCCCCGCCGCAAGGAAGGCGAAGCCCAACTGCCGGGCGCCGTCCACCTTCTTCATCTTGAAGAAGAGCAAGGCCCCGAGCAGCATCATCAGCGTCCCGTAGCCGAAGTCGCCGATCATGAAGCCGTAGAAGAACGGGAACGTGATCGCGAGGACGAACGTCGGGTCGATCTCCTCGTACTTCGGGCGGGAGAAGAGGTCGGTGAAGAACTCGAAGTGCTTCGCGGCGCCCGGATTCTTGTACTTCGTCGGCGGGTCGTCGTGCGTCGAGGCGGTCTCGCGGTGCGTCGAGTCCGTCGCCCGGATCACCTCGACGTGGATCGCCCCGTCCGTCGCGAACTCGAGGTCCGCCTTCATCCGCTTCAGGTCGGAGGTCGGGACCCAGACGTCGAGGAAGAACGCACGCTCGGTCGAACCGAAGACGAGCGGCGCCTCGGCCTTCTCGACCTCGATCGTCAAGTGCTCGTCCGCCGCGACGAGAAGGTCCGCGTAGCGCCCCCGGAGCCGCGAGAGCTCGCCTTCGGCCTTGGCAAGGCGCGCGGACAGGTCGTTCCGGCGCGAGCGGAGTGCCGCGAGGCGCTCGGGGACCGAGCCTTCGCCTTCGGGGACCGGGTGCTCCGTGAAGCCGTGGCGAAGGAGGAGGTCCTGCGTCTTTTCGCGGGCGGCGTTCGGGACGAACAAGGCGAACATGCCCTGTTCGCCCCGGAACAGCGCGCGGTCCGGCGCGGCCTTCGCCACCTCGGCGTCGAAGGCCGCGTCGACCGTGCCCACGAAGGCCGCGATCGAACGATATCCTCGGTAATCGGAAAGGGCAAGAGGCAAGGAGGCAAGCGGCGAGAGGCGGCGTTCCTCCTCGTCCGCCTCGTGGAGCGCCTTTTGGATCCGGTCCCGGGCCTCCGCGGCCTCGGACACGTTCACCTCGAGCGCTTGGAGGGCCTGCCCGATCTCCCGTTCGACGTCGCGCGCGGAAAGGGGCGAGGCGGGCTCGTGGGTCTCGAGCCCGAGATGGCGGCCGAGGCTCCGGACGCGGACGAGCTTCTCGTTCGCCTCGGAGGCCCCCGCGAGAGGCCGGCCCAATGCGAGGCCCGCAGCGCCTTCTCGGAATTCGACGACGTGCGCGAGCCCGAGCCCGTGCAGGGTGTCGATGACGGCGCGCTGGTGTCGGAGGCTCCCGACCACGATCGCGCGCGTCATCGGCTCGGGCGACAGCATGAGGATCCCTACGGACGGGTGATGCGGGTCTCGAGGCCAGAGACAAGGAGGGCGGTCGCCTCGCCCGCGCGGGCCTTCGCGGCCGCGACGGTCGCGTCCGCGGCGCGGCGCGCCTCCGCGAGCACCTTCTCGCGCTCGCGCGACGCCTCGTCCCGCGCCCGGGCCACGCCTTGCTCGTACTCTTTTCCGGCCTCGAAGGCGGCCTGTTCCCGGAGTCCCAAGGCTTCGCTTTCGGCGTCGGCGAGGATCCGCTCGGCCTGCTTTTCGGCAGCCGCACGGGCCGTTGCGACACGCGCTTCGGCCTCCTTCACGGAACGCAGCGCCTGGAGGTTCTCCAGCATAAAACCCGGCCGCCCAATCGGGGTTTTCCTATTTATAGGCTTCCTCCATACGGCGCGACCCGGTCTGGACCCGATTTTTCGTGCCAAGGACTTTTAAGCACCATGCGTCTCCCCGAGCGATGCCTGGGGAGGGCCTACACTGCTCGCCGCCTGGCGGAAGCGGGAAGCAGGAAGCGCGGAGCCGGGCGGATGTCGCGATCCGGGCTCCGAAGAGGGTGGCGTAGGTGGGCCTCTACTGGAACCCGTTGGGGGCGCTCGGGCTTTCAAACGCGCTCGCCATTTGGGCGCTCGCCGCCGCCATCTATTTGGCGGCCCCCCAAGCGACCCAGAACCGGCGCTTGGCGGTGTTCCTCTCCATCGAGGCCGCGATGTACTCTGGCGGCGCGGGGTGGATCTACTTGGTCGAGGAGCCGCACTGGGCGTATGCGGCCCAGACGCTCACCGAGATCGCGTCTCCGCTCCTCATCGCGGCCTACCTGTCGTTCCTTGCGACGCTCGAGACGCCGTCGGTGCGTCCCCTCCGAGCGCGGGGGGTCCTGCCGACCCTGTGGGTCGTGGCGGTCCTTGGCGCGCTGTTCGTCGCCTCGCGGCCCGGCCTCGTCGTCTCCGGAGTCGAGGCCGTGCCGTTCTCCCGGTGGGAATCGGTCCCGGGGCCGTACGAGTGGGTCCGCGGATATTTGCTCGCGGCGTCCTTCCTTTTTGGGCTCCTCGTCGCGCTTTCGATGTGGCTCGGGGCGCCGCAGGGCTCGGCGCGGCGCGCCCGGGGCCGCGTCTACGCGCTCGCGTTCGGTATCCGCGACGTCTCCGGCGCGCTCGTCTTCACGGACGTGACGACGCGCCTGGGGCTTACGACCCCGTTCATGGAGCAGGCGGGCTACCAGACGCTCATCGTCGGGTTCTACCTCCTCCTCGCCTACGGCATCCTCCGCCACCAGCTCTTCGACATCGATCTGAAGCTCAAGTGGACGATCCGCCGAGGAACGGTCGCGGCCGCGTTCGTCGCGGTGTTCTTCGCCGCCTCCGAGCTTGCGCAAAGCTACTTTGCGGCGCGCGGAGGCCTCGTCGTCGGCATCGTCGCGGCCGCCGCGCTCGTGTTCGCGCTCCAACCGCTCCACCGGTTCGCCGACCGCATCTCGGACGCCGCGATGCCGAACGTCCGCGACACCGAAGAGTACCGGCTCGTGAAGAAACGCGAGGTGTACCGCGCCGCGGTCGAGAGCGCGGCGTGGGACGGGACGATCACCGAGCGGGAACGGGACGTCCTCGCGACGCTCCAGGAGCAGCTGGGGATCCGGCCGACCGAGGCCCGCGCGCTCGAGCGGGACGTGCTACTTACAAAATACGTATCCCCGGGAGGCGCGTAGATGGCGACCCCCGGCTTCGTCTTGAACGCGACGTCGCCGCTCCTTTTTGTCGCGCTGGGGATCTTCGCGCTCACGATCCGGCCCCGGACGCGCGTCACGCTCGCGTTTGCCGCGTACTGCGTCGGGCTCGGCGTGAGCATCTCGGCGACGCAGCTTCCGACGCTCGTCTGGGACGTCGCCGCGGACGGGCCCGTACGGGCGGCGATGAACGGACTCTCGGCCGCCGCGTACGTCGTCTGGGGTCTCGCGCTCGCGATCCTCGCGCTCACGTTCCCGGCCCCGATCCGGCGCGACGAACGGGCGGCGCTCCCGTGGGTCGCCCTCGTCGCCGCCACCTATCTCGCGCTCCGGACCTTCGGGATCTGGTTCGTCGAGGCGGACGCGGACGTCGCGCTCCGGCTCTACCGCACGGGCACCGGGTTTGCGGTCGCGTCCGCCCTCTCCTCGGGACTCCTTTTTGCGTGGCGCCACAGGAACGCGGGGGCCGCCGCCGACCGGCGTCCGTTCGTCCTCCTTAGCGCGGGGACGATCCCGTACGTCTTGGTCATCGCCGCCGGAAACGTCGTCGACGCGCCCCACCCCTCCTACCAGGCGGCCGCCACGTGGGGCCTCATCGTCGGACTTCTCGTCGTCCTCCTCTGGCTCGCCTCGGCCGCACGGGGTGCCGACGCGCGCGGAGCCCGGAACATGGCGATCGTCGCCGCCGCGTCCTTGTTCGTCGGGTCGGCGGCCTACGTCTGGGCCGGCGAGGAGCGGTCCTTGGACGACCTCGGCTTCTTCGGCGTGATCCGCCTCGTGACGTTCGCCCTCTTTGCGTACGCGATCCTCCAGCACCAGCTCCTCGGGATCGACGTGAAGGTGCGGTGGGGCATCTCCAAGTCGACCGTCGCCGCGGTGTTCATCGCGGTCTTCTTCGTCGTCTCCGAAGGCGCGCAGGTCCTCTTCGGCGCCGACAACCCGTGGATCGGCGTCGTCGCGGCCGGGATGCTCGTGTTCGCGCTCGCGCCGCTCCAACGTGTCGCGGATCGGCTTGCCGCAAAGGCGGTGCCGATGGGCGCGGCCGGCGTCTCCGACGCGCGCGAGACCTACCGGGTCCTCTACCGCAAGGTCCGCGCGGACGGCGTCGTGACGCGCGACGAGGAGCGGGCCCTCGCGCGGGCCGCGAGCGGGCTTGGTCTTGCGCCGCATGAGGTCTTCGAGATCCGGGACGACGTCGAACGGGAGGCCCCCCGATGAATACTTACTTTATACTTACTCACTCCTTGGCACCCGGGACGAGCACTTCGAGCCCGGGGACCCGTCCGAAGTGGCGGACGTTCCGCGTGACGAGGCGGCCGCCGGCTTCGAGCGTGGCGGCCGCGATGAGGCCGTCGAGCTCGGGGATGGGGGACCCGGCGCGATCGAGCGCGTGCATGATCCGCGCGAAGCGTCTCGCCGCGGCCGGCCCCGTCGGCAACTGCGGGATCGCGTCGAGGATGCGGGTCCTTGCGGCGAGCCGTTCCCGGTGGCCTTGGACACCGCGCAGGAACTCCCCGGCGTTGATGCTCGTCGTCGCGATGACTTCGCCGTCCTCGATGAAGCCCCGGACGAGGGCCGCGACGAGGGGCCGGTTCGCCCCGAGATCGATGAGCACGTCCGTGTCGAGGACGTTCATCCTGGATCCTCCCGGTACCGCGGTTCGAGACTGGCGTCGCGCTCGCGGTAGATCCGGCGCTTCTCTTCCTCCGCCTCTTCTTCCGTCCACAGTGGCGGCTCATCGCTCGGCGCGAAGATCCGCTCCTGCGCCGCCATCCGGGCGAGCCTTCGGGCAAGGTCGGAGAACGATTCCTCCGGAAGTTTTACGCGGGCGAGGGCCTCGTACGCGTCGTCCGCGAGCGAGACGGTCTTTGTCAC
>JBQTJL010000251.1:0-1786 GCA_052387135.1 Methanobacteriota archaeon
ATCGTCTGCCTTGGTGACTCCTACACCGAAGGCTGGGGCGCAGAACCATATGAGTCCTTCCCGGCGATTCTCGAGGAGATGCTCGCCGTGCCCGTGCTGAACGAAGGCTGGCGCGGCGAGACCGCGGACGTGGGCTACGCCCGCCTCGACTCGACCGTGCTCGTGCACGAGCCCCGCCTTGTGCTCGTCGAGTACGGCGGGAACGAGGCGATGTACGGCCTGCCCGTGGAGCGGGCGCTTTCCGGCATCGAGCGGATCCTCGTCCGGCTTTCGGCCGCGAGGATCCCGGTCCTCCTCCTCGGGGTCCGCATCCCGACGTACGGCCCTGCATGGCCGGAGGGCCTCACGACGCTCGCGCGCCGCTTCGACGCGGAGCTCTTGTTCGGCTTCCTCGACGGGATCCTCGAGGACCCGCAGCTCGTCTCGGACCCGGAGCACCCGAACGCGGCGGGCTATCGGCTCGTGGCCGAACGGCTGGCCCCGGTCGTCGCCCGCCTTCTACAGTGATGGGTGAGGAGTGGCGGTTCAGTCGAACATCGGCGCCGGCACCCCGACGCGCTTTGCGGCCCCGGCCTGCATCGTCTGGAGCCCGAGGACGGCGCACTTCATCCGGACCGGCGAGACCGGGATCCCTAAGAGCCGCAGGATGTCCTCCTTCGTGAACTTGAGGATCTCTTGGAGCGACTTCCCCTTCACTTCCTCCGTGAGCATCGAGGTCGAAGCCTGCGAGATCGCGCAGCCGCGGCCTTCGAACATCACGGCGTCGATCCGGTCGTCCGCTCCGAGCCGGAGGTAGATCGTGACCTCGTCGCCGCAGAGAGGGTTGTCCTCCTGGTGCGCCACGTCCGAGGGCTCGAGCTTGCCGAAGTTCCGGGGGGACTTGTAGTGGTCGAGGATGTTCGTCTGGTACATGTCCGCGGCGTTCGGCATGGCTAGCCCCCGAAGATCGCGTGCGCCTTCTCGAGTGCCGCCGCGAGCGCGTCGATCTCGGAGGGCGTGTTGTAAACGTAGAAGCTCGCCCGCGCCGAGGCCGGGATCCCGAGCTTGATGTGCAGGGGCTGCGTGCAGTGGTCGCCCGCGCGGATCGCGACGCCCTCGTCGTCAAGAAGGGACGAGAGGTCGTGCGGATGCACCGAGCCCAGGTTGAACGCGACGACGCCGCCGCGCTCGTCCGGGCCGGGACCGTAGATCGTCACGTCCGGGACCTCGGCGAGGCGCTTGAAAGCGTAGCGCGCAAGTTCCCGCTCGTGGCGCGCGACCCAATCCATCCCGAGCGCGTTCAAGTAGTCGATCGCCGCCGCGAGCCCCACGCCCTCGGCGATGACCGGCGTCCCGGCCTCGAACTTCCACGGAAGGTCGTTGAACCGGCTCTCGGCGAGTGTTACGCGTTTGATCATCTCGCCGCCGAAGAGGAACGGACGCATCTTGGTCAAGACCTCCTCGCGGCCGTACAGGACACCGATCCCGGTGGGGCCCAGCATCTTGTGGCCGGAGAAGGCGAGGAAATCGCAGCCCAGGTCCTGCACGTCCACCGGCATGTGCGGGACCGATTGCGCGGCATCGACGAAGCAGAGGGCGCCCGCTTCGTGCGCGCGCTTCGCGACCTCCTTCACCGGGTTCACGGTGCCGAGCATGTTGCTCATGTGCGTGAGCGTGACCATCTTCACTTTGGGCGAAAGCAACGAGTCGAGCGACGAGAGGTCGAGCTTTCCGGTCTTTGCGTCGACCGGGATGAACTTCAGCGTCGCGCCGGTCATCTTGCAGAGCTGCTGCCACGGCACGATGT
>JBQTJL010000252.1:0-4252 GCA_052387135.1 Methanobacteriota archaeon
GACGTCGGGGGCGAGCTCGAGCTCCAGATGCGGCTCCGGAAGGTCTTCATGTTCCTCGACGACGCGCGGCTCGAGGAGCTCGTCGGCATGATGGCCGAGCCCGGGACCGGCAAGCTCCTCGAATCCTTCGGCGACATCGACTACCCGACGATCCTCGCGAAGGTCCTCTGGCGGCACGCGCCGGAACTCTACAAGTTCTCGGGGCCGGCCCTGCGGTCGGTCTTCGTGGAGCACCCCGGATACGGCGGCTGAAGGTTCTTAGACGCCCTCGATCGCGATCCGCACTTCGTTCCGGGAAAGGTGGGCGACCCACTCGAAGAAGACGTCCTTCTCTTCGGCGGGCTGGAGCCGGATGATCTTCTTTGCGCGGAGGTTCCCGTTCACGTAGAGCGCGATGCCGGTCGCGTACGCGATGCCGGTCCCCTGGTTCGCGACGCGGACCGTCGTCGTCACGGTGCTTTCGCGCACCGGCACCTCGGGCTCGGTCCGCTCCGAGAGGATCACGACATCGGGGGCCCCGGCGGGTCCGGGCGCGGGCGCCACCGTCGTGGGGGGCGAGAGCGGCGCGGTCGCGGGCTCGGTCTCGGCCTCGACCTCGCGGGGGCGCGTCGCGGATCTCCGGACGACGAGCGTCGCTTTTGCTTCGAGGACCTTGTCGGGCTTTGCGACCGGGTTCGCGGTGAGCGGGACCTTTACCGTCCCCGAGACCGCATGGGACAGCGCGGCCGTGATGACGCCGCGGGCGGAGCCCTTCGCGGGCACCGCGATGCTCTCGATGGGGAGCCGGGCTACGACGCCTTCGGGGGTCCGGGGGACGGCTAGGGTCAGGCGCTGCTCGAAGTCCGCGGTGTTCGTCGCGACGAACGAGAGCTCGACGGTGGCGCCGCCTTCGGTCTTTATCTTCGCGGGGTCGAAGTAGAGCGCGAGGTCACGGCGGGAGCGAAGGAGCGCAAGGAGGAGGATCACGATGGTGATGAGCAGGAGGAGGAGCAAGAGCAGGAAGATCGTGCCCGATACGGGTTTGAGGCTCCCGGGAACGGCCGAGGCAAAGAAGCCGTCGTCGCTCCCGAAGGGCTCCCCGAGGGAATCGTGCAGGTCCTGGAGGAACGCGGGCGCGGTCTCTTCCGAGGTCGGCGGCGGACGCGTGTTCTGCCCGCCGGGCCGGCTCCCGCCGTCCCGCGGGTCGGTGCCGGCCGAGCATTCCTCGCGGTTCGTGTACCCGTCGCCGTCGTCGTCGGTGTTCGGCGTGCTGCGGCGGTCCTGGATGTTCGAGCAACCGGCGAGCTCGTCCCGGTCCGAGACGCCGTCCCCGTCCCGGTCCGCGGCGCGGACCGTCGTCGTGAACGTGACCGTGTCCTGCTCCCCGCACGAGGAGGGGGCCGTGACCGTCGTCGCGTCCTCGGTGCTGGGGCTCGCGGATGCCGGCGCCTCGACCGTGAGCCGGACGTCGCTTGCGCCGCCCGCGTCGACCGTGACGCTCGTCGTGTCGAGCCGGACGGTCCAGCCGGCCGCGCTCCCGCCGGTCGAAAGCGCGATGGTGTCGCGGTCGAGACCGTTGTTGCGGACCGAGATCGTGTACGTCGCCTCTTCGCCGGGCTCGACGTCCTGCAGGAAGAGCGTCGGGGCGAGGTCGACCGCGCCCGTGAACCGGACGCGCACGGGCCCGGTCAGGTTCGCGGGGAAGCTCGAGTTGTCGTAGATCAGCGTGATCGTGCCGACGGGCGCCTGCGACCCCAGAGGCGAGTCGGAGGCGGAGAGGCCGATCGCGATCGTCTCGCCGGCCGCGACCGCGGTCCCGTTCGCGGCAAGGTCGAACGAGATGTTCGCGGTCGAGAAGGGAGTGGCGCCGATCACGAGCGGCAGCCCGAGGAGGCCTTGCGGCTGGATCTGGACCTGGCGGGACGCGTTCCCGAGCTCGCGGAGCTCTCCGCCCCGCGCGACGCCCCAGAGGCTCGCGTTCATCACGCGGTTCACCGAGGCGTCGGACCCGACCGTGACCGTGAGGTTGAACGGGCCGACGAGCGCCGTCGTGCGGAGCGCGGCCGGCGTCATGTACCAGAGCGTCGGCGTCGCGTTCAGCGTGAGGTTCGCGGGCGCCGGCTGGTTCGGGACGAGCGAATCCATGAGGAGCACGTTCGAGGCGCCCCCGATCCCCGGGACCGCGCCCGTCGTGCGATGGAGATACAGGGCGAGCGTCTGCGCCTGCTCGACCTCGGCGACCGAGATCGCCGGCACGAGCAAGACGAGGCCCACGAGCACGCTCGCTGGGGCCGACCACCGCTCATGGACCCTAGGCCGCATAGGCAGCGGGCAACCGGGATGACAACATATAAATGCTGTTCTTCTTGTCTCCCGGCCCGTGGACCCCCTTCAGCGGCCGCGCGGAACGCGCGATTTCTCGCCGGAAGAGAACGACCGCCGCCGTTGGGCGCTCGCGCGGCTCGAGGAGACCGTCGCGCGGTTCGGGTACCGGGAAGTCGCGACGCCGACGTTCGAGGACTTGGAGCTCTTCACGCGGAAATCCGGCGAGGGCGTCCGGAAGCAGCTCTACGAGTTCACGGACAAGGGCGGCCGAGCGCTGACCCTTCGCCCCGAACTCACGGCACCCACGATGCGGTATTACTTTTCGGAGCTTGCCCAGCGACCGAAACCGTTGAAGCTCTACTATTTCGGGAACTGCTTCCGGTACGAGGAGCCGCAATCGGGGCGGTACCGCGAGTTCTTCCAGTTCGGCGTCGAGCTCCTGGGCGCGGACACGCCCGAGGCGAACGCCGAGGTCGTCGCGGTCGCGGTCGCGTGCCTGAAGGCGCTGGGGCTTTCGGGCTTCAAGCTCCGCGTCGGACACATCGGGATCCTCAAGGGCGTCATTGGCCGTCTAATCCCAGACGTGTCCGCCCGAACCGCGGTCTATGGGACCATTGACAAGAAAATGGCCGGACTCGCGACCACGCTGTCCACCGCCGGAGTTCGTAACCAGACCGCAATCTTTCTAGAAGCATTTGCCGGGACCACATTCGCGGCCGTGCTCCAGGCCGACAACTGGAAGGTCCGCCTTCAGGACGATATCAATGGACTCGTAAAGGCGCTCGAATCCGACTATGGGGACGCAGCCATGCCTGCGATTGACGACGTACAAAGGGCGTATGCAGACCTCCGGAAAATGATAGGGTCGCTGAAGCCGTACGGACTCGACGAATTCGAGATCGATTACGGCGTCGTCCGTGGCCTCGACTATTATAGCGGCATGGTATTCGAAGTCCACCACCCCGAACTCGGCGCCGAGTCCCAGATCTGTGGAGGCGGTGCCTATACGCTCCATGAATTGTTCGGGGCAAAGCCGACCGGGTCCATCGGGTTCGCGATCGGATTTGATCGGACGCTCCTTGCGTTGGAACGCGAAGGACACATGCCTGCGCTCGCGCCATCGCCGCTGAAGGCGGTGGTGGTCCCGGTGACGGATGATGCCCGCGAGGAAGCCGTCCGACTCGCGACGCAACTTCGGAGGGCGGGAGTCGCATGCGATGTCGACCTCATGCAACGGAACCTGAGGAAATGCCTGGACTACGCGAACGCGCTCGGGATCCCGTTTGCGGTGCTCCTGGGGGCGAAGGAGATGGCCTCCGGGCAAGCCACCGTCAAGGACCTTCGTTCGGGCCTCCAAGAGACCCTGGAACGGGCCATGGTCGCAGCGAGGATCCTCGCGGGATGATTCGCCACGGCCAGCATTCATCCGGCGTCTCCCGCCCGCGCACCAAGCGGGGCCCGCGGATGCGGGCCGAGGGCAAGGAGGGCGAGGCGAGGGAGGAGCGGCCTCCAGGCACCTCTCGAAGAGGCCGCGACGACCGCGCCGAGACCGACGCAGCCATTCGGACCGCAGACGCGGCCCCGCGACGGGAGCGTGCGGAAACAAGACGTCGTTCCGCACGACCACGAGGTGCATGACACGTGGCCCGCCGTGACAAATCCGTACGCAGCCGCTACGTCGCGTTCGTGGTCGAGCCCCCGACCGCTCCGCGGAACGCCGTCGAAGCGGGGCTCCGGCGCGTCCTTTCGACGCTCTCGCGGAGGGATGCGGCACGGATCCTCTTCGTCCGGGACGGCGCGGGCGTGGTCCGCGTCGCCCACACCGACCTTGCGGCCGTGCGGTCGGCGCTCGGGTCCCCGCTTGCGGGCGCGGGCGCGGCGGGGCGCCCCGGCGCCCGCGCCGGGCCCGCCCGCGCCGCGCCGGCCGCGGTGGCCGGGCTCACGGACC